>CAYWMG010000037.1:0-3038 GCA_964459245.1 uncultured Candidatus Bathyarchaeia archaeon | reverse complement strand
CCCGCTAACGAGCACGGCAACCCCGAGCCAGTACTATTTGATTGAGGTTAGAGCTTCAATTGGCTTCGACTCCGCGCTACCCGCAGAGGGCGTTCTGATAAGTTACGTTGATAGCACGACCACCGTTGGCAGGGTCCGAATCATTGACGGACATCCCTCCGTTCCAGATTTGAACGACGCTGTCTGGAACGTGGGCCAAACCTTCACGGATGCCAAGAACAATCTTGCTGTAAAAATCGTAGGTAAAGTAGGTAACTCGTACAAAATCACTATAAGCAGTATCAGTCAGCATGCTCCGCCAGCAACCATAGAGGGCGCAGCATACGAATGGACTCTTGCTGGTATGGCGCTACATGACTGCTGAAGGATAGCTTGGGTTTCTGAACACTCAACCACGAACTTTGTTGAGAATTTTCTCTTTCGAGATTTACTGCCGGGGATTCTGTAAGGGGTTTGAACGAGCAGTCGATACGAAAAGTATTGGTTGGCCACCCAGCTCTTGGTTGAGGCGGCATCGCGTCTTTCCGGGTACCAGAATAATAGCAACGTCCATCCTAATCAGGACGAGAGAGATGGATGAAACAGGTTCGTACTTGAAAGACGTTCTTGACCTACCCGTAGAAACGAATATGAGAACTTCGATGCCCACGGTTTCTCCTCTAGACGCAGCCTTAACGGCAATGGAACTGATGGCGAAGGAGAATATTGGATCCATAGTTGTTGTGGAGAAAGACCAACCTGTAGGGATAGTCACTGAGAGAGATATTCTTCAGCGAGTCCTCAAGTTTGGGAAGAATCTTGAACTGACGCTTGTTAAGGATGTGATGTCTAAACCTGTTGTAACGATTGAGGCTGAGCGTACGATAGCTGATGCCTTGGAGATGCTGCAGAAGAATAACATCAGGAGACTCGTCGTTACAAGGGGAGGCGCTCTTGTCGGCCTCACTACGAAGAGGAGATTGCTGGAGATCGCATCCCATGGTTACTACCTGGTGCGAGGTCGTGGTCCTTTAGAGATTGTGGGTGATCACGAGGTCCGCAGGATAAGGGTGGCGTACGTGAGTACGTATCCTCCACGTGAATGCGGCATAGCTACATACACGAAGCATCTTGTCAATGCTGCTTCCGCGTATTGTGCGCGGATTATGAAATCTCCAGTGATTGTTGCCGTTAACGATAGAGGCGGATACTATGATTATGAGAATCGGGTGAAATCTCAGATCGATGTTGATGACATTCAATCCTACGAGAAGGCTGCTCGGTACATCAATACTTCTGATGTTGATGTTGTGAATCTACAGCATGAGTACGGTATATTTGGTGGAGAGTGGGGCGAGTACGTTACTGACTTACTGCAAAGAATTGAGAAACCGGTCGTTACTACTCTGCATACTGTTCTTGAGAAGCCAGTTCCGGATGCGAGAAGGGTATTGGAAGGAGTTCTTGAGCGTAGTGACTTCGTTGTTGTGATGGCAAAGACGGGTATGAGAATACTGGAACGAGTCTATGGTATTGGTGGAGATAAGGTCCGGCATATACCTCACGGATGTCCGAACGTGCATCATATCGAAACTGCGATGATGAAACGAAGCTTTGGGTTGCAGGATCGAGTTGTGCTATCAACTTTTGGATTGCTGAGTAGCGGAAAGGGAATAGAATATGTTATCGAGGCACTCCCACGGATAGTTAAGGAGTTTCCAGAAATTCTGTATCTAATTATCGGCGAGACGCATCCAGAGATCAGGAAACGTGAAGGCGAGACGTATCGACAACTTCTCCTTAATCTAGTTGAATCATTAGTGTTGAAGAAAAATGTCAGATTCGTGAATCGGTTCCTGCCGGAGAACGAGCTGATCAACTACCTTCAAGCGACGGATATCTATATCATTCCCTATCCGAATCGAGAACAGATCAGCAGCGGAACACTCTCATATGCTCTGAGCACAGGTAAGGCGATTGTTACAACTCCATTTCTTCAAGCAGAAGAGGTGATATCCAATGGTGCTGCTCTGAAATGTGAGTTCAAGGACCCGAACTCTATTTTCGAATGTGTGAATACTCTGCTTAATGACAAAGAGGTTTACCAGAGATTCAGTAAAATGGCATATGAGTATAGTAGACTCATGATATGGCCACATGTTGCTATGAGTTATGTCAACGCATTCTACCACACCCTTGGACTCTAGAGTCCACGATTGAGTCCTTGGCTCCGTACTAACATTAGTGGATCTCTTTCACACTCTGAAAGTTTCAGCAATTACGCTGTCCTGATTCCAACGATAGATAGTTCTGTGAAGGGGTTTTGAAGTGAATGTTGCTACGTTGCCAACTCCAGTGCCAGTTTGTAGAGTCGTTCGTCGAGCGGTTTCTGGGTTGTGGAGGCGTACTCTAGATCAACTGGGACGACAGAATTGTCCTGGTAGCCTGTCATGTGTTTTTTCTTGCCGTCGAGCAGGAATTGAACGCTTGCTGCGCCCATCTCACATGCGAGGAGTCTGCTAATGGCGGTGGGGTGTCCTCCTCTCTGGACGTGGCCGAGTTTTGTGAGCCTCACTTCGAATCCGGTTTTTTGCCTCAACATCTCTGTCACATTCGTAGAGTCTCCCGCGCCTTCAGCTATGACTATTATTGCAGATTTCTTGCCTCGACGATGGCTCTCTAGTAGCCATCCGCATATCTTATCGATGTCGTACCGTATCTCAGGGATGAGTATTACTTCTGCGCCAGCTCCTATTCCAACCTCCAAGGCTACGAAACCACGTTTTCGTCCCATCACCTCTACTACGAAGACTCGCTCATGGGAAGTCGCAGTATCCCTTATCTTGTCAATAGCGTCGAGCGCGGTATTCACTGCTGTGTCGAAGCCGATCGTAGTATCAGTGCCTGCCAAGTCGTCATCAATGGTTGCAGGAATACCTATGACTGGAATACCACTTGCTTCATGAAGCTTGCAAGCAGCCCTCATCGAACCACCACCGCCAATAACCACTAGACCCTCCAGATGGTTTTCTTTCAGCACCTTAGTCGCCTTCGATATT
>CAYWMG010000036.1:0-17063 GCA_964459245.1 uncultured Candidatus Bathyarchaeia archaeon | reverse complement strand
GAAGGAAAGGTTTACTCAAAGTTCAATGTGATCAGTATAGTAAGCGACGAAAATGGTTTAGTGTTGAGTGCAATCATTTCGGGTGAGATGTATGACAAATACAAACACCAGGGAAAAGTGGAAGTGAAGGCAGTGACCTTTCACAAAATGGAGATTATTCCACATGACTCCTCAACGGTCTTGCGCTTCGTGCTTGACCTTTAACCAGTACTCATCATGGTTCTGAATCTAGGTATCTGTGTCAAACCTGTTGGGTCGACACCACGAAGCATCGCTAAATAGACTGAGACATAGTCACCAAATGTAATGGCTGTCAGCAGTTCGCACAGAAGTGTCTCACCCATTCCCTCAAACGTTAAGATGGTCGGCAAACCCAGGTCATCAGCCAGGTTGAAAAGGCTCTCTCGCGTTTTATTTTCGCCAATCGTGCCATTTTTTGTCATTAGGAAGATTGGCTGCGCAGGACATAATTCATGCAATGATTTCAAGCCTTCAATGTCGTCGTGATAGCATTCGGGGTAAGAAAGATAGAATGCAGGCATCTTGCTATTTTCATTCAACTCATTCTTGAAGCGCCGTAGGACGCTCACTCTCTCTTCTGGCCCGAGCAGCAGCGGCACACGATTCATCAGCTTCTCCGCAAACTGCTTGGCCCCATTCTCCTCAATTGGAATCGATTGTTCGATCCTCTCAATCTGGGTCTCTAAGGATTTTGATGCAGCCGTTAAGATTGCATCAACGTTTCTCAAAATCGAGCTTCTCTCCAAGACCAGTAAGATTGAGGCCAATAACTCTGGGAGAGCAACTCTGGGGGGAAGGCCCGTGGGAACTTGAAGATGAGGAACTCTTGCAGCCAGAGACTTGGAGAGGAGTGTGCCTCCAGAACAAATGTTCACCATCATCGCACGCCGTGCTTTCGCTTGCTCAAAAAGCCCAATAGTCTCTCGTGTTTCTCCGGAGTAGCTTATTGCAACAAATAACGTATTTTCGTTCACATATCTCGGTACGTGCGATGCCCTGCAAACAATCATTGGAATCTCGCTTTCTGGTCGCATGTAATCAGCAACTATGTCGCCTGCAATTCCGGATCCGCCCACGCCCCCAATGACAATGTTCTCAGGTTTCGTGATAGACTCAGGGAAGGTTATGTCCCTGTTTGCGGCCGTACGAAGTCTTTGCGGCGTCTTCTTCATTTGACCTAGCATGTCCGACTTATCGAACTTACGATAGGCCTCTTCACCATCAAGGATCATGATCAATAAGTAAGAAGCCTCAAGCAATAAGACTCACGTTTTGCAACGATTGAGAAAAGCATAATTCCACCACTTTTTAGGTCTCGCATCCTGAAGAGCGTTGCTCGGAATTCGCCAAGTAACCGTAGCTATTCCCGCATCCATAGCATCAGACACACCCCACTTACGTGAGAAAACCGCGAAGCTTGGAAGCATAGCTCGTTCTTGTTCAATTTTTGGTGTCGATCAGATTGTTCTCTACCCAGATGATCTCCAAACGCATCAGAGAGAAAATTTGAATCTTTGCGAAGAGATACTTCGATTCATTGAAACCCCGCAATATTTACGTAAACGTTTGTTTAAGATGTCTCCTTCTCTAAAATATGTAGGCATACTGCCGCCTCTGCAGATCCCATCCCATAACGTTGCCAAACTAATACGAGAGTGCAAACCTTCAGATTGGAGAGAAGGGGTTGTAACCTCCAGAAAGAAGAATCTGTTAGTTATGGACGTTGGGCTCGAGTTCCCACTTGAATGCGAAGGAGAACTCCAAGTTGGAACGAGAGCAACCGTAGAATTAACCTCAATCGGGAAAGAAAGTCTTAGTGGAAAGTTGATAGACCGTTCAGTAACAGGCTCACCCTTATATTGGGGCTATCGAGTTAGAACGCAAAAAACCAGCCTAGGCGAAATGTTAGAAAAGGAGAAATCTGCTCTAAAAATCGGGACATCTAGATACGGTCAGAAATTAGAGGATGCTTGGTCTCAAATAGCCATTATGTTCAATGAGAGGTCGTCGGTCATGATTACATTTGGATCTCCAAGATTCGGCCTCCAGGAGATTCTTCGAAAAGAAGGAAAAAACCCGAGAGATGTCTTTGACGTTTTTGTCAATTTTGTCCCAGGTCAGGAAACCTTGACAGTCAGAGCTGAAGAGGCTTTGACGATTACGTTAGCGACGCTGAATAATATGAGGAGTATGCGAGATTAACCTTGACAAAGAAAATAGTGCCAGTGTATGACCCAGAAGGCGAGTCTGTTGGTAAACTAGAACTGCCACAGTTTTTTGATGCGCCACTGCGATTGGACCTGATCAAAAGAGCTGTTACCGCAATTCAGAGCGCCACATTTCAACCTCAAGGAAGAGACCCTATGGCCGGCATGAGGACTACTGCTGAATCAATCGGAGTTGGGCGTGCGATGGCGCGCATTCCCAGAGTCAAGGGAGAACGGTACGCGAGAAGCAATTTGGGTGCTCTTGCACCCATGACTGTAAAGGGTAGGTTAGCGTGGCCTCCGGTTACTTCCAAGAAGGTGAAAAAGAAGATTAACCGAAAAGAGCTCAAGCAAGCAATGTTCTCAGCACTTGCGGCAACCACTCTTAATGATATTGTGAGAGCTAGGGGACATCATATTCAGCCTGATCGTGAACTTCCAATAGTTGTATCCGACGATGTCGAACGGATGACGAAGAGTTCAGAAGCCCTAAAGCTTCTCAAAAACTTGAAGATTTGGGAAGATATAGAGCGAGCCTCTAAACGTCACTATCGCGGAGGACGTGGCAGTCGGCGAGGAAGACCTCTAAGAAGGGCAGTTAGTGCACTCTTAGTTGTTGACAAGAAACAGGATGCTCAACTGGCATTCCGCAACTTTACAGGTGTAACGGTCGTAGATGCAAAGAGCCTGAATGTGAACGACTTAGCGCCTGGTAGTCACCCTGGAAGGCTAACGATCTGGACTCAGTCTGCGCTCAAGTCGCTTGATGCTCGGTTGGGGAGACCTAATTGACCAAGCTGGCAGTAAACGAAGTAGTAAGGTACCCACTCCTATCAGAGGATGCGGTCACTCTACTTGAAGCTGAGAATAAGATCACCTTCATAGTGGACCTACGCTCTGATAAACACGATATTAAACGTGCAATAGAGGAGTTGTATGAAGTTCGCGTGGAGAAGGTGAGCACTCTAATTACGCCCGAAGGGGACAAGAAGGCCTTCGTAAAGCTGACTCCAGACTTCAAAGCCGCAGATCTTGCAGTACGCCTCGGAATCCTCTAAATGATGCGTCGATAAGATTAATTAGCCCAAAATCCAAACAGTCTCTCTGTGTAAGACTTGCCACGACAATTCTCCTACCGCGGGCACTCTTTTGATGAACTTCAGCAAATGTCCATGGATGAATTCATCCGCATACTACCCTCAAGACAGCGAAGATCACTTACGCGAGGACTGACCGCTGATCAACGAATCCTCATGGAGTTAATTCGAGGCTCAAGTCGCGGTAAGTCCAAGGATGCAAAACCTATTCGAACACACTGCAGAGACATGGTGATACTGCCTGAGATGGTTGGCCTAAACCTGCTTATTCATAGCGGTAAAGAGTTCGAGTCAATAGACGTTAAACCAGAGATGATAGGCCACTACCTCGGAGAGTTTGTAATTACCAATAAAAAAGTGCTTCATGGTACCCCTGGAATCGGGGCTTCAAGAAGTTCAATGTACGTACCTTTGAAGTAAACTCCTAAACACGCCTCCTTGCGAATAGGACGCACCCCATACCCTACAAGAATACCTGAGAATGCTCTTTGAGTCTTACGAACTCCTACCGGTTCTCCATTTCTGAATAAGAACCAATAAACACTGAGTGTTGTACCATGAATTTGGCTCTCTCCCGCAATTTCGGTCAACTAGGTCGAAAAGGTCTACTAACTGACAACAAGAGGTCTCCGGTAAATCACGCAAACAACGTTTTTTAGGGTTATCGCGTATTGCTCGAACGCACGGTGGACACGAATGCCTAATTGGGGATACTCGGTGAAGGAATTCGACCCAGATCGAGCGGTCAAATGCTCAGGTAGGGAACTCAATATCTCACCTAAAGCAGCCACCGAGATCTGCAGGAAAATTCGAGGGATGAGGCTGGATCAGGCCAAGAAACTTCTAGAAGCAGTGAAGGAGAAGAAGCGGTACATCGCTTTTAGGAGATACAATAAAGAAATCCCTCACCATAGCCTAGATGAGGGTTGGTACGCTGGACGCTTTCCGGAGAAAGCAGCAAAGCAAATCCTCTTCTTACTAGAGGAGTTGGAGTCTAATGCGGAATTCAAGGGACTTGACGTCGATCGCTTGAGAATAGTTCACGCCGCGTCCCAGCGTGGAATGAAATCTCAAAGATATATTTCACGTGCACACGGGAGCGCAACAGCGTATCTAAATACGCAAGTGCACATTGAGCTTATGGGATATGAGGTAGCAGAATAGTGCCTATCCAAAATTATTTCGTGAAGGAGAATGCACGACGGGCTGAAATTGATGAATACTTGGCCCTAGATCTGAAGCGTGCAGGATATAGTAAGGTCGAAATGACCAAGACCCCGCTTGGCACGAGAGTGGTAATCTACGCGTCGAAACCAGGCTTTGTAATCGGCAGGAGAGGTCAAAGCATAAGAGATCTCACTAAGGTTCTCGAAGAACGTTTCGGAGTTGAGAATCCGCAAATCTCCGTGGCCACCTTAGAAGTACCTGAACTTGATCCGAAAGTTGTCGCGACGCAAATTACAATGGCTCTTCAACGCGGGATTCACTTCAGACGCGCCGCATACTGGGCGTTGCAACGAACGATTGAAGCAGGAGCAATGGGTGTGGAAATTATCATCCGCGGAAAGCTGACAACTGACCGTGCTCGTTATGAGAAGTACAAGTCAGGCTACCTACCTTCAGTCGGAGAAGCCATCACCAACATGGTTCGAAGTGCAGTCGTGGATACACAGCTAAAACAGGGATTATTCGGCATCTCCGTGAGGCTAATGCCACCTAACATGGTTCTGCCAGACAGGCCCCTAATTAAGGAAGTAGGCGAAGTTCGTCCTCTGCCTAAACCAATGATTGTTGAAGAAGTTATATCCGAAGAGCCCGCCGCCGAAACTCAGGAGATAAAAGACGTTGCCAATACTGAGAAAGCGTGAGCTCAAACAATTACTCCCAGAAGAGCGGGAGAAGAAGCTCGCTGAGTTGAGAACTGAGTTGGTAAAATTGAGAACCAGCGTCAAATCAGGAGGCACTGTAGAAAATGTGGGTCGGATTAAAGAACTCAAACTGACAATCGCACGAATACTCACCGTAGAGAACTTGAAAGAACCGGAGGCTAAGTAATGTACGTTACTCCAGAGAATATCTTACGGCACGAACTGATCGGACTCCAACTGAAGATAGTGCAAACGAGAAACCGATCTATTCGTGGAATCAGCGGAGTCGTAGTTGACGAGAGTAAGAACATGCTCATCCTGTCAAAGGGAGAAAGAAGATTATTAATCCCCAAAACTGCTGGTACATTTAGGTTCAAACTTTCTAATGGATGTCTAGTAGATGTTGACGGTACTCGTTTAGTTGGACGTCCAGAAAGCAGATTGAAGACAAGAATAAGGCGATGGTAGATGTCAGAAATTGGCTTAGAGGGCAAAACGCCTAAGAAGACATGCGACGACCGGAACTGTCCATATCACGGAGAACTCTCCGTCAGACGAAAATTCCTCGATGGAGATGTCGTGAGCGCGAAAATGATGAGAACCGTCACGGTCGAGAGAAACTACCTGCATTATGTAAAGAAATATACACGGTACGAAAAGCGGAAAAGTCGAATAATGGCTCATAGTCCCCCATGTCTGGAGATTCGTGAAGGAGATCGAGTCAAGATAGCTGAGTGTCGACCGATAAGCAAGGAAGTAGCGTTCGTCGTAGTTGAGAAATTGTCTGCCGAAGCTTGAAATCTGCATCAACATAACCTTAATTTGCTGCAGGCGCGTTCTGCTGCGCCTTGCGTGAAAGGTAATGCCTGCCCCCAAGACACGTGCAGTAAGCGCCAAAGGAATGGTGGAGTATAGACCACGAATTGCGCGGGGGCTTCCAAACGGAAGCCGCATCAACTGCGCTGACAACACAGGCGCGAAGGAATTAAAGGTAATCCAAGTCTTTGGTTACCACAGCAGGCTTAGACGTGTTCCGTCCGCATGCGTTGGCGACATGGTTATGGTCTCAGTTTCAAAGGGCTCACCTGAATTACGCAGACAAATGTTCCCAGCAGTCGTAATACGCCAAGTGCGAACGTTCAAGAGACCTGATGGAACACGATTGTCATTTCGTGATAATGCAGGTGTGATCATGACGCCGGAGGGAGAGTTGAAAGGAACTGAAATTCGAGGCCCTGTAGCGAAAGAAGCAGCAGAACGATGGCCAAGAGTTGCAAACCTCGCAAACATAATTATCTAAGTGAGTACGTAATGCCACGAATTGTTACTAAACCATCCAAGCAACGTGCAGCACTCTATAATGCCACTGCCCACAGAATACATAAACTGCTATCAGCCCCTCTATCAACAGAATTGAAGGCGAGTCAAGGCCGTCGTAACTATTCAGTACGCAAGGGTGATACTGTCAAAATCGTTCGAGGAGACTTTGCTGGAATCGAAGGAAAGATTACTAATATCGATACGAAGAGGCAGCGTCTCTTCGTTGAAGGCGTGTCTAGAGAAACAGTTGCAGGGACCTCAACAAATGTTTCTGTCCACAGTTCCAAGGTGATGATAACGAAACTAAATCTAGACGACAAGTGGCGCGCTGAATCAATTAAACTCGTTCCACAAGCGAAGACACGACGTACGGAGGCATAGCCATGGGAAACAAAGGCGGTCTCGGGCATCTAAAGCGACTACCCGCTCCGTCATTTTGGCCGATCCACAGTAAGGAAGCCGAATGGGCCCCGAAACCTAACCCTGGCGCTCACAAGTCCGTTTCAAGTTTGCCAATTGGAGTAATCATTCGTGACTCCTTAGGCTTGGCGAAAACGCACCAGGAAGTGGCACGCGTACTCTCTCAAGGCAAAGTCAAGATTGATGGACGAACTAGACATGAAGAAAATCACCCCGTCGGGTTGATGGACGTCATAGAGTTGGCCGACGCAAACATAGCTTATCGCGTATTGCCAATCGAGAGGAAAGGCCTCTCGCTTATTCGAATACCAAAAGACGAAGCAAAATTCAAACTATGCAAAGTTCTGCGGAAGACAATTGCGCCAAAAGGGCTAGTTCAATTTGGTGCTCACGACGGCAGAAGCATAACCATGGCTAAAGATGCAGCAGCACAATACGAAACGAACGATACTTTGCGAGTTAGCGTACCCGCACAACGTATTCTTAATCATATTAAATTCGAAAGAGGAAACATGGCCTTGGTCGTAGCAGGTAGAAACCTAGGCAAAATTGGAAAAATTGTTGACTTACAAGACGGAACCGCTACCAGGCCAGCGATGGTCACCATCGAAGATCAAACGGGAAATAGGTTTGATACAATCGTCGACTACACCTTTGTAATAGGCACCGACAAGTCAGCGATCAAACTGGAGGCCAACTAATGCAAACCGTAACAGAAGCAAAACCAAGTAACCCGATGAGGGCGATCAAACTAGCGAAAGTCATTGTTCACATTAACGTTGGTAAGTCAGGAGAAGAACTCGAGAAGGCCAGGAAAGTACTGATGGAAATAACTGGTCAAAAACCCTGCACCAAGCAGGCGAAGAGGACGATTAAGGACTTTGGAATCACTGAAGGTGAACCAATCGCATGTCTAACAACTCTACGCGGAGAGGATGCGTCAGCATTCCTGAAACGAGGATTAGATGCTGCTGGGAACTCACTTAAAGCATCAAGCTTCGACGACTACGGCAACTTCGCATTTGGAATAAAGGAACATATCGAGATCCCAGGCACTAAATACGTACCTGAGCTGGGAATATTTGGCATGGACATTCTAGGTACACTAGAGAGACCGGGTTTCCGAATCAAGAGGCGACGTATTAGGCCAGCACCGATAGGAAAGTCTCATCGCATTTCTAAAGACGAGGCAACAAAATTCGTTTCAGAAACGTTTGGAATTCAAATTCGAGCCTGAACAATATGGCCAAGGTCAAAGTGAAAAAAGTCAGAAAGTATGGGAAAGGCAGCAGACCATGCCGCCGATGCGGACAATATGGACCTGTGATAAGAAAATATGGTCTCTTCCTCTGTCGGCAATGCTTCCGCGAATTAGCACCTAGATTAGGCTTCAAGAAATACATGTGAAGGGAAGAAATATGGTACTAGTAGAACTCTCACAAAAATCAATGGAGATCCCACAAGGAGTACAATTAAACGTAGACGGAAGACGAATAAAAGCAACTGGGCCTAAAGGCACGCTCGAAGAAGACTTTTCACACATGCCCGTTCAATTCGCCCTTGACGGAAACACACTAAACGTCTATAGCTCTTGGGCGAGAAAACGAGAAGTCGCACTTGTGGGAACCGCACTTGCCCACGTTAGAAACATGATAAGAGGCGTTACAAAAGGATACACGTACAAACTCAAGATAGTATACGCCCACTTTCCTGTTACCGTAAAAGTGCATGAAAAGGAGAAGTACATCACGATCGAGAACTTTACTGGAGAGAAAACCCCGCGAATAATTCGCATAGTGGGTGCAGCCAAGGTTAAGGTGACTGGAGATGAGGTCCACGTGCAAGGTAACAACCTGAAAGACGTTAGCCAAACTGCGGCAAATATCCAAACTGGAACTAAGATACGTGATAAAGATCAACGCGTCTTCCTCGACGGCCTATACATTTTCGAAAAGTCTGAAGGAATGTAACCATGAAGACATACGCTCGTCCCAAATTTGTTCGCGAAGAAAGCTGGCGATACAAACGTGTGAAATCACGCTGGCGAAGTCCACGAGGAAAGACAAGCCGCGTAAGAAGAAGCAAACAAGGCTGGCCACCAGTTGTGAAAATCGGATACTCCAGACCAACCGCAATGCGGGGGCTTCATCCATCAGGACTAAGAGAAATCACAATCTATCGTCCAGAAGATCTACATAAATTAAACTCCAAAATAAATGCGGCAAGAATCGGTCACACAGTTGGAGAAAACAAACGTCGACTGATCTTAGACGAAGCAGAAAGAAAAGGGATTCATGTTCTCAACCCGGGACCTAAGAAAGAACCTACCGTAGTAGAACCGTCAATTGAAGAGACTGAAGAGAAAGAACCTGAAAAAAAGCCTGCGACAGGGACAGGGGCGCAACCTGAGACAACGAAGACTGGAGAACCAAATAGGAAGAGGAAACCATGAGTTTAGTAGGTCAGAAAAGACTAGCCGCAGAGCTGCTAAAAGTGGGCGAAACCAGAGTCTGGGTTGACCCCGACGATACTGAAAGAGTCTCGTCCGCAATAACCCGAGAAGAAATCAGAAAGCTAATCCACGAAGGTAGTATCAAAAAACTTCCTAAAATTGGAATCAGCAGCGGACGAAAGCGAATACGAAGACAAGAACTACTGGCGGGTCGCCACAAAGGTCACGGAAGCAGGAAAGGCAAAATCAAACCAGGCAAACAAGCATGGATCGTCAGAATCCGTTCAATCCGCAGAAAACTACGCACCCTTAGAGACAAACGTTTCATAACCACCGGCACATACCGTAAACTGTCCCTAATGTCCAAAGGCGGAAGTTTTCGCAGTGCAGCACACTTGGACGAATACATTGAAATTCACAAACTCGCAAAGAGACGATAAAATTGGCTCAAGCATTAGAAACTCAGAGATCTGAAGCAGGCTGGATTCCTAAGACAAAAGTGGGGAGAATGGTTCAAGGAGGGCAAATAGTTACCCTCGAAGACATCTTCACGCAGGGCTTGAAAATAAAAGAACCCGAAATAGTTGACGTCCTTCTCCCTGGATTGAAACAAGAAGTACTCGGCATCGGCTTCGTTCAGAAGCAAACTGATGCTGGTGAAAAATCACGGTTTAAAGCAATCGTCGCAGTCGGAAACGGGACGGGCTTCCTAGGTATCGGAGGAGCCAAAGCAAAACAAGTTAGAAGTGCAATAGACAAAGCAACGCTCCAAGCCAAGTTGGACGTAGTCCCATTGCGTAGAGGCTGCGGTAGTTGGGAATGCGGCTGCGGTCAAGCCCACTCTCTCCCCTTCCGCGTGAGAGGAAAGTGTGGAAGCGTCGCAATCGAGATCATCCCTGGACCCAGAGGCCTAGGGCTTGTAGGAGGAGAAACTCCCAAGACCGTCCTCACATTAGCAGGCGTCAAAGATTGCTGGACAAGAAGTTTCGGATCAACAAGCACCTTGGGCTCAATGGCTTTTGCTGTCTACGAAGCCCTACGAAGTACCTATGGAATTGTAGCACCGAAAGACTGGGTAGCCTAAATAATTCTTAACGACTTACCTACCTTCTCGAACGCTTTTAATGCATAATCCAAATCCTGCTTTGAATGGCCAGCATTCATGATCGTGCGAATCCTAGCCCTATCACGAGCTACCATTGGATAGACGATTGGCAGCGCGAAAACATTTTCGTCAAATAATAATTCACTCATCTTCCGAGCTTTAGAGCTGTCTCCAACCATTACCGGGGTAATGGGGGTCTCACTCGAACCAATATCAAACCCAAGGGTTCTCAGACCTTCTTTGAAATACCTCGTGTTATCCCATAATCGATTCAGATGAACTGGTTCATTCGTTACAATTTCCAAACTGGCTTTACAAGAGGCCGCTACACTCGCAGGGTGCGAAGCGCTCAGCAACCAAGTCCTCGACTTGTTCAATGCAAAATTCACCAAATCCAAGGAACCCGCAACATATCCACCTACCACGCCAAAGGCCTTGGAAAATGTGCCCATCTCCACGTCGACACGACCTTCAATATGAAAATAGGACGAAATCCCTCTCCCAAACTCTCCTAGAACTCCGTCTCCATGCGCGTCGTCGATATAGGTCAGCGCACCATATTCCTCAGCCAATTCCACAATTCGGTCAGCCGGCGCAATGTCGCCATCCATGCTGAACACTCCATCCGTAACCACTAAAATATGATTGTAGTTGCGGCACTCCTTGAGAACTCGCCTCAAATCTTCACTGTCACAATGCTTGTATACCGCACGCTCAGCTCGGCTAAGTCTTACACCGTCAATGATACTCCCATGATTCAGCTCGTCACTAATGATGACATCCCCCTCCCCGGCCAGTTGTGGAATTAGTCCTGAGTTCGCCGCGAAACCAGTAGCATACACCAGTGATGCTTGCGTACGTTTGAAATTTGCAAGACTCTTCTCCAATTCAATGTGTGGTGACATCGTCCCAGCAATAGCTCGAACCGACCCAGATCCCACACCATACTTTTCAACAGCATCGATAGCTGCTCTCTTCATAAGTGGATGGTTGGTTAGATTGAGATAATTATTCGAACAAAGAACCAAAACCTTCTTGTTTGAAATATTCGCCCAGGGGCCGCTGGAGCTGGATAAGACTCTAATTTTCCAGTCCAAATCTTCTCCGACTAATCGAGCGTATTCTTCCCGCAAGAAGGCTCTCGGGGAGCGTCTGATTGCCTCAGACAACCTTGCGTTCACGTGTCAGCATACTGAGAGTTCGAATAATAGATTTTCTGCAACCAGCAAAACATAAACCTATAGTGACAATAGGATCACCGATCTTACTTGAAGGCGTTTGCTAAGCTTCGGCCAAAAATTGGAATCGACCTGATTGACGTTGAACAACCCAAGCCAGGGCCGTTCGACGTAATAGTTAAAGTAAAAGCCGCCTCCATCTGTGGGACTGACCTTCACATTTACCAATGGGACGACTGGGCTCAATCTCGCGTGAAGTTGCCCAGGATCATTGGGCATGAGTTCGCCGGGGAGATTGTTGAAACCGGCGCAGAAGTCGATCAGTCTATTAATGGGAGTTTGATTGTGGCCGAAAGTCACATAGGGTGCGGACGATGTTATCAATGTAGAACAGGCAATTCCCACATTTGCGAGGCCCTCGCAATTCTAGGTGTAGATGTGGACGGTGCTTTTGCTGAGTATGCAAAGATACCTGCACAAAATGCTTGGCCGCTTCCCAAAGAGGTTCCGCTAGAAACTGCGTCTATCCTAGAACCTTTAGGAAACGCCGTGCACGTCATATATGCCACAGAATCAACTGGCAATCACGTATCAGTATACGGTTGCGGGCCAGTCGGATTATCTGCAATATCACTAGCGACCATCTCAGGTGCAGTAGGCATAACTGCAATAGACATAAACGACTATCGATTACAACTTGCGAAAAAAATGGGGGCATCCAATATCATAAATTCAGCAAGAGAAGACCCCGTAACTGAGATTCATCAAGAGACAGAGGGCCACGGCTCGGGTTTGGTCTTGGAAATGTCAGGAAACGAGCATGCAATAAAACAGGCCTTTAGAACAGTACGAAACGGAGGGACTGTCGTACTCTTTGGGATCCCTGCAAAAGATGTCCTCTTGAATATTGCCGACGATGTAATTTTCAAGGAAGCACACGTACTCGGGATAGTGGGACGAGAGATGTTTAGAACATGGTACAGGCTTGAGAGTCTATTGAAATCACACAAACTAAACCTGGACCCACTGATCACGCATAGAATGCGCCTAAACGAACTCGAAGAAGCTATGAAGCTGGTTGGTTCTGGAAACTGCGGAAAAATAGTCCTAACCCCATTATGATCCAGGCCGGAAACGTTTATCTTCAGCACTCCCGAACCTGAGAGTCTCGCTTGTATTGAGTACTATCCAAGGTTCATGCTCATGGCAACAAGACACCGTAAAGGAAGGCGTCTAAGAGGATCCAGAACATGCGGCTGGGGGACATCCGGCCAACATCGCGAAAGCGGAAGACGCGGGGGATTTGGCCAAGCTGGAAGGTATAGGCATAAACGATCGAGGCTAGTTCGAACCAGAGAATTCTCCAATATGCGATACGCCGGAAAGAAAGGTTTCAACTCAGTGGCTGAGAAGAGACGAACATTGCCAGAGCGATCTCTAAATTTATTCCAACTTGTGGGGCTTGTGGATAAACTAGCGCAGGAGAAGAAATTGCAAATGCAAGCTAACGTTCCAGTAATCGACTTGCATGAACTTGGCTACACCAAATTGCTTGGCGGAGGGACAGTCTCCAAAGCGATAAGGGTAAAAGTTGAAAATTGCTCGGAAAGTGCTCTACGCAAACTCAAGGATGTTGGTGGAGATGCAATATTGGATCAACCCAACGAAACTCGTCAACGTGAAACTTAATGGTTCGATTCATAGAACTTTTCAAACCAATCGCGCGATTCTTCCCAGACATTAAGCCGCCAGATAGAAAGGTAGCATTCAACGAGAAAATCTTCTGGACAGTCATTGCACTCATAGTTTACTTCGTAATGTCTCAAGTCCCACTCTACGGAGTGACTCCGACTGGTACTAACGACCCCTTAGGCGCACTCAGAGTCATATTTGCATCTAACCGTGGAACACTCATGGAACTTGGAATAGGCCCAATCGTCACCGCCGGCTTAATCCTCCAAGTTCTCGCAGGCTCAAAAATGATAAATCTGGACATGAGTAACTCGGAAGACCGATCTCTATTCACAAGCGCAAGTAAGATTCTCTCAGTAGTAATGACCATATTCGAAGCTTCGGCATACATTCTCGGCGGAACCTACGGCACGTTAAAAGTCACATCGGAGATTGTAATCCTACTACAACTAGTTGCTGCTGGTCTCATCGTACTACTTCTAGACGAACTTCTCCAGAAAGGATGGGGACTCGGTAGCGGAATTAGCCTCTTCATCGCTGCAGGCGTCGCATCGTCAATATGGTGGGACTCCATAGCGCCTATGGGGCCTATGGGAGACGGCCACTACTTGGGAGCGCTCGTTGCATTCGGACAAAGCCTGGTGGGAAGACAAGACCTCAGAGCCATCTTCACACGACAGCAGGGATTACCAGACATGGTTGCATTCTTAACGACGGTAGGTGTCTTCATGATCATAATCTACTTGAACGGAATGCGTGTCGAAATCCCAGTCTCCTACGCTAGATATCGAGGATTCAGAGGAAAATTCCCGATAAAGCTATTCTATGTCTCCAACATTCCCGTCATTTTCGCCGCCGCTCTATTCGGAAATATCTACTTCATCTCGCAACTAATTTGGCAGAAATACAATAGCACGAACACAAACTTTTGGCTCAACTTACTAGGTAAGTTCGTGATTCAAGGTCAGCAATACCAACCATCCGGAGGTTTAGTATACTTCGTAGTGCCACCCCGCAGCTTGGCACTCGCAATCCAGGATCCGCTGAGAGCTCTAATCTACACCCTACTCCTTGTGGCCGGATGTGTATTCTTCGCCGTCACATGGGTCGAAGTGGGAGGAATGGACTCAAAAGCGGTTGCACGCCAGTTACTAGATTCTGGAATGCAAATAGAGGGATTTAGAAGATCAGAGATGCCCATAAGGCAAATGCTGGAAAGGTACATCCCGACAGTGACCATCCTAGGCGCTATCATCATCGGCCTAATCGCAGCTGGCGCGGATTTTCTAGGCGCATTCGGATCAGGAACGGGTATACTGCTAACGGTGGGTATCATAGAGCAGTACTATCAAATTCTAGCCAAAGAAAAAATCACTGAAATGTACCCAGCAGCTAGAGGCATCCTAGGAGAATAGGAGTTCACATAGCGAGGATATCAAGATGAGCTTCATAGATGACATTGTTGCTTGGACTACATCTGCCTTAGCACCATACAGCACAATGCCGCACTCTACCCTGTTCACGGTGGGAGTAGCCATCGTTCTCGGATTAACCTCATCCACCGCAGCAAAACTACTCGTTGACTATGATATGATAAAGAGTACGATGCGCGATTTTCAAGCCTGGAGAAAAGAGATGGATAAGGCGAGAAAGGAAAACGACAATCAAACATTATCCAAATTGATGAAGAAACAACAAGCGATGACTAAGCTCCAAGCAAAAGCAAGCATGGAGCAGTTCAAGGTTACTGCCGTCACCTTCGTGCCATTCCTAATACTTTGGTACCTCCTCAATGCTGTCTTCGGGCGCCAAGTAGTAGCCATCGCGCCATGGCCGCTTCCCTTCGTCGGAACTCAACTCAACTTCGTATCTTGGTATTTCCTCAGCTCATTTGCCGTGAACTTTCCTATGATGAGATTGTTCGGTATAGGAATGGGAGAGAATTAGATGCCGCGCCGTTCACTTCGCGTCCGCAAGACCAGACGCCAACACTTGAGACTCCCGGGAGGGAGGCGCTCTATACATTACTCCAAACGAGCGCTCAGTTCGGGTAGATGTTCGTCATGTGGCATCCAATTGGGAGGCGTTCCAGCTAGCAACTCGCGAGGTATCTCCAAATCGGGGAGAAGACCAACTCGTCCATTCGGCGGAATGCTCTGCCACAATTGCCTACGTGAAAAAGTCCGGCAAGAAGCACGAGTCGGATAGATCTGAAGTACTCGTAATAACAAGCGAGAGATACCAAGTAGCTTTATAATATTATGAAAAGGGAAAGCCACCTCTGAATCGCGCGAGCAGTCCGTACGAGACACGGTGGATTGCCGACCGCTAATCCAGCTAACAAAATCAGTTTCAGATCTTTGGATAATCCTATTTTAAGCCGTCTGCGACGAAACATATTTGTGGGCATTCGTACGCAGTAATGATGAGAGTCTTGACACGCTTCAAGATCATTACAGTTCTGCTGTTGGTGTGTTCGGTTCTGGTTCTGTTGAGTGTTCCGCAGGCTAATAGTCAGGTTTTTTCGACGGTGACGAGTATGCAGAGGTTGACGTCAAGTTTTGTAACAACGATGTATTCGACGTCTCAGATGACTAGTACCAGTGTACAGTCGGTTCGTTACGATCAAACTCCGTATGGTTATAGTGAACGAACTGGCCTCTTTATGCTTAATCAGTTCAAAGAGACGAATGGCGGAGGAGGACGGAGAGGCGTTGGTGGTGATGTGTCGTGTCTTTACTATGACTATTTTCTTGTCAATGTTGTGAAGGGGAACGAGATCAAGGGGCACATAGAAGCTGGGAAGGGTGCGCCAATCGCTTTCTACATCCTAAATCAGGATCAGCTCAGTCGGTTTAATCATTCCTATTGTGGGTGGGATTATGATTGGACTGCGGGTTGGCAGGTTCATGCTCTCTCAACATCTTATAACCTGGATTGGGTTGTGCCACAGAATGGTGAGTATGCTTTATTGTTCGTCTCGCCAACTTGGTACTATTACGATTCTATCTCACTCTACGCCAATGTTACCAGTACAACGGTTCAGAGTTCATCAGTAACCATTACCGCAACCGAGTCATACACGTTTCAAAGTTCTCAACTCATCTACCTTACACAGTCAAGCCTAACCCAGCAGCAACCATCATCAACATCAACCAACTATTACTATACCGCCATCCTGATCGTGATAATGATCGCACTCTGTATAGGCTTCATAATCGTAAGAACGAAACACCACACTTCATGATACCCGGGCGCCTTCGTACTAGCCTTCGACATCAAGAATGCGCAAAGCAGCCGGATATCTTCCTCTGCAACACTCACCTAGGGCGGAGCAGATAATGAGGAGTTCTCAGACAAATGGCAAATAATGGTGCAAAGCTTGGGCCATTGCAGTTGTTTAGAAGAGAATGATTGTTTTTGGGCCTCACCGGCTAAGAGTCACAAGTACCTCTTCACAAATGTGCCGAGTAAATTTTCGAGCACTATTTTGATGGTAGCTCTGGCGCGTATCAAAACCTGACTTAGTTTGATCAAGGTCAATCTTTAATTGCGATGGGCGGGAAATAGCCTTGGCGAACAGTTACGAGTTCCCTATTCTTGCGAGAAGAGCAAGATTTATTCTTCTATATGAAAATGAAGGATTAGGAGCCTCGTAAACCTAATAACCAAGATTGCGGTGGGAAATCACAGAAGGTATTAG
>CAYWMG010000035.1:0-7467 GCA_964459245.1 uncultured Candidatus Bathyarchaeia archaeon | reverse complement strand
GTTACCGGGCTGCGATTCATTTCCGCATTTGGAGCAGAATATCGACATTTTTATGCATCATAAAACTTGTTGTGGGCCGTCGTACATAAGCGCTTCGGACCTCTAAATTTGACATTTTGCGGTGCTTTGAACTTTTCTGCGTAGAACTTAGTTTCTATGGTTCGCTTGTTCGTTAGTGTTATTCTATGAGTGGGAGTTGGTGGTTAGGTTGATTGTTTCCCATGATTTAACGTTCAGCCTGAAGTTTCGGGGCTGGTCGGATAGGCCTTCGCCGATGAATTGGAGGGTCACGTCTATGAATGGGTTGGGGCGTCGGTAAAGCTCCTTGTGTAGTAAGATCATTGGCTCACCCGCCCATAGGTTTAGGAGAATCTTATCCTCGTCTCCAACCTTGTAGGCTAGCCAGAAATCTATTCCTTCCGTTTGGTTCTCCAGAAAGTCGACCCATTTGCCTTCGCCCCAACTGAGGTAGAATGCTATCTTTCCGTCAAACCAGGTGCCGCCGTCATCGAAGAAGACTTTCACTTGCAACCTCTTCACCGGCGCATGTTTCACAGTCACCTGGAGGTCTTGAAATTCTACAACTTCAGGAACCCTATGTTCAATCTCCTCAATTACTCGATATGGAACGGTGGGTCTTCTAGGCATGATCATGACTTCAACAGAAGGCCCCTCCTCAACCTGGACCTCCGCCATTTCAACTGCATGACCGGTATAGTTCCAGACTGGCGTCCGTTTCTTGTAGGACGTGTCTTCCTTCTTGACCACGACTTGGGCTAGGCCGGGTTGGGCGAATCCCCCTTCCTCCAGAACCTTCCTGACCCCATGCAAGGTCGCAGTCGGATCCACTGTCTTTACCTGTTCGAAGATTTGGTTCGTTGTGGCTTGCTGGAGCTGTTTCAGAGCCTCTTCCACCCTTTGGTCAAGGTTCTGAGGTTTCGACATGACGAACACAGCTTGATGAGTCTTTGATCACTCTTTGCCGAATCTCAATTTAAGTGACTCTCTGACGCAATGACAACGCAGAGTGACCTATAATGTCCGCAATCATTTCCACAATGCCAGCGAATTCTCAACCAGTCAGGGCTCGTTCGCCACTAGCAGCTAACCAACTTCTAGTCAGGTTGGGCCAAGCTTTCGGCAGCGCCACGTTCACGTCCAGCCAGGCTTCTAATGCTCTAGGTTTGGATTTTCTTTACACCGCGAAAAAATTGTTCCGGATGAGGCGAAACAATCTGCTGAACGTGGCTGCAAGGCAGCCTCGTCTCGATGGTGGTTACGAAAATCTATACCGCATCTCAGCTCATGGACTTCGCAAAATCAACTACCTGAACTCCAAGCCACCATCAGATCTCATCAGCGACACCTTTGCGGCCCAGTATTTACTGCATGGAACTGGCACCGTGAAAGAAATGATCTTGAGTCCTGCGCTCGTCAAGATTGCGAGCCGCGATGTCCACTTATCATCCAAAACGGATGAGCTTGGCATGCTGTTAGGGGCCCTAGATGCAACCATCCTCCAGGGGGATATCATCTGCAACCACATCTTCAATCGTTCACGGCATGAGGCTTCCTTCGCGCGGTCAGCGGCACGGGCTACACGCCTCCAACAATTAGGTCTCATCCCGAAGGACATGGACATTTCAACGTTCGTTGCCAACGCTCTCATCCACGGAAGCAGCGAAGGGGCGATTCTTATGGGTCTACTAGTTCGAGGAAGCCTCAACCTCAAGGCGGAAGGCGAGGAGTCCTGCAAGATTTATGAACGAATGCTAGTGAACGAACAGGCCAAATTCAAGATGCTCGAGTTTGAAAATGATATTCTGAAAGATAGATGCCGCGAACTCGAACAGAAGCTAGGAGAGGCTTCCTTGAAGGCGACTGGGGATTGGTTTTCCCACTGGCAGCAGCTTCAGCGCGCGGAAGATAGGATTGATCGAATTTTCGAAGGGCTAGTCATAATTGCTAAAGGGCTGAACAAGTTTCCCACCAACGACTCCATTCCGGTTTTGATGAGAGAGTTCGTCCAAGACTCTTTCATCATAATTGCTCTCATGGATCGCCTCGCGGGAAACCCTTGTGATCGTACGGCATTCATAAGATGGGCAGTAATTCTTTCCTAGCGAATAATTGGCGCCATGCCCGAACAGTTTTGACTGTGACGCCTGGAGTTCGGTAGTACGAATCCTGTTCAATATCTGGCTGTTCAATATAAAACGCAGAATGGAGATTCTAGAGGAACATCGCACTGCTAAACAGGCCTTGAAAATCGACTAATGGCGTCACTATTCCACGCTGAGCTTACGGGAAGAACGTTTAGTCTGCGAGAATTTGGGCGAGTTGTTTGGCTTCAATATTTCCTCCGGTAATGATGAGAGCCAATTTCTTTCTTTTGATTTTATCTTTTATTTTGAATGCGGCTGCTGTTGATGCTGCGCCTGAGAGTTCAGCTATTTGTCCGGTTGTTTCGAAGATTCTTTTCACGGCGTTTTTCATCTCATTATCGGAGACTAGAACCATATCGTCTAAGGCTTTGAGTATCCTGAGAGGGAGTTCGTATGCTTGTGCGGTAGCCAGGCCTTCAGCCTGAGTTTCTACTGGTGCTGAGGTTATTCGACCTTCTTTCCATGAATTGTAGAAGGCTGGAGCGCCCTTCGCCTGCACGCCAATTACTTTGATGCGTGGGTTCAAGGTTTTGTATACTATACATGCACCCGAGGCGCCGGAACCTCCTCCGATCGGATTTATGACTATCTCAATGTCAGGCTTGTCTTCGAAAATTTCCAGATGCATCGTTGCTACCCCCTCGTGTAGGAGCGGTTCATTGATTCCGTGAACGTGGAGGTACCCCTTCGCAGAGGCGAGTTGTTCCGCATGTTCTCTTGCCTGATCATAGAATGTACCGTGAGTCACAATCTCCGCGCCAAGCTCTCTGACCGCTTCAGCTTTCACGCTTGGCACTCCTTGCGGCATGACGATGATCACTCTTGCACCAATCAATGCTCCCGCGTATGCGATTGATTGAGCATGATTACCCGTGGACGCAGTTATCACGCCCCGACTCAACGCCTCTTGCCGCATTCTCTGCATATAGTAAATTCCACCCCGTATCTTGAAGCTTCTAGTAGGCTGAAGGTTCTCAAGTTTGAGATGGACGTCGCAGTCGAGGAGTTTTGATAGTCGCCTTGAATAGAAGAGCGGCGTCCTATTCAGATATGGAGCAATCACTTTCTTCGCAAAATAAACTTCTTCAATACTCGATGTTTTGAAATCCAATTTCCACACTTCTCCATCTCAAACGTAGACTACTGTTTTCGTTCTCTCATTAGGACTGTAGTAAAGCTGTCTCGTGCATAGTGAAATCGGAGATCCGTCGTGGTAATTTTGTGTATGCGCCTATGTAACGTGGCTGCTAATCCTCTTCTGCACCAGTAAAGAGGACGAGACCCTTATGACCATATGACAATCATAAGATGGGCAGTAATTGTCTCCTAGCGAAAAATTGGCGTCCATGCCCGAACAGTTTTGACTGTGACGCCTGGAGTTCGATAGTATGAATCCTCATCCATGAGAGTTTTGAGATGCTTCTCGTTTTCGACGTCAAAGATGAGTAGAGCCCCAGAATCGTCAGGCCATGGGCCAGCCATGAGCACGTTTCGCTTCTTATGCAGTTCCTGCAGCCGTTGCCGATGTGCAGGACGCGCTGTCATCCGATCTGGATTGGTTCCGAAGGTGAGTTCTACAACAAACAGCATAACACTTGTCACCTGCCTCGAACATCTCAGATTAGTGGTAATAAGTTATGCTGAACACAAATCATATCTTTGCAGCTTGTTTTGGCCTACGTGAGTAGTCGTGACGAGATTAGTTTGGCCCAAGGTCATTGTTATCTTGTTGACCGTTTGGTTTTGGGCCGACTGGATTTCGTACTATGTGATTTTGAAAGATTTCCTTTATGATACTAGAGTTTCCGACTTTTTCATCTTCTATAAAGTCGGAGCACTATGGGTTGCTAACGCAAATCCATACATCAGCTTGCCCAGATTTATTTATCCGCCAGCTTCACTTCCCTTCTTAGGCCTGTTTTCTCTTTTCAAATTTGAAGTTGCGGCGCAACTATGGATGCTCACGTACCTTTCTTTGTTCGCGGCGGCATTGCTGGCCCTAATAATTGCAGTGAAAGGCGAAAGAAGGTTGATTTTTGCTTCGATTGCAATTCTGCTTCTTCTCACATCTTATCCACTCCTGATTGTGATGCAATTGAGCCAGATGGATCTCTTAATCGCCAGTTTGACCGTCCTGAGTCTGGCCATGGAGAGAATGAAGCATAAGTCGGCGTCAGCGGCTTTATTGTCAATGGCAGTTTTGTTGAAAGGTTCTGCCGTATTTCTTCTGATTTATTTTGTGATCTTTCGCAGAGATTTGCAGTACCTAATCCACTTCTCCGTCTCCACTTTAGTGATTGTTGGGGTATCATTGCTCGTTGTCCCTGTACAATTGTACTGGTATTGGGTGGTGAGTGTTGTCCCGACGATGTATTCAGTATTCGACTGGCCGGAGAGTCAATCACTTATCCATCTTTTGTGGCTTGCAGGGTTTGGAAAGGCTGCGCTTCAATTTATTTCTCTTTCAGGAATAGGCTTCTTCGCCCTTGTCTCCTTCTATGCTGGTCAGAAGAGGTGGAAATACAATCTAAGGGGAAATACGATCTATGCTGACGCCATGTTCTTGCTTAATGGCTTGGTTATCTTGCTGCTAAGTCCATTCTCTTTGGTCTACGCATACGTCTGGGTTATCCTTCCGTTGGCGTTGTTTCTGTCATCGCTGTTGGTGGAGGATGTTAAGCTAGCGTATCTTGCGTTGGTAGGGTTTGCATCATGCTTTCTCAATTCCAGTTTCGGAAATTCAGTTTTATCTTTCTTAATCTATCCAATGACGTTACCCACGTTTTTGGTAGGAAATTTGATGATGACTCTGAGTATAATTCCAATCTATCTTTGTCCGAATGCTATCTTTCGAAATGTTAAGAACTAATTGATGTACAGAAGACGAGTTTGATTTCGCTAACTATCCGGGGAGGCACCGAATCGGCTATTCTAGTCGGTCTACGTGGAAGACAGAGAGCTAGGACGCCTAGCAGGTTTGGGGGTTCTGCGAAAACATTAGGGGATCGAAGGCTCGTCGATGTATTCTACTCCGCCGTACATGTGATAAAGAGCTACAGCAGTCAGCCATAGGCAATTGAGTGCTTCCTGTTGTGCCGTGGCGCTGGTAAGGATCGAGGTGTATTCATCAGGAGAAGTCTCAATCTCAGCGGCTGAAGCTCTTGAACCCGCGCTAGGTGGAATAGGAAATCCCTTAGAGATATCGTCAATATCCACATGAACCCATTTGTTCCGGTAATCTGTCCTTATGCGGTGAAGTATGTTTCCAACGTGAGAGTAGATTACGCCAGCCGCTACTGAATTTCCGATCAGGGGTTTCCAATGAATGTTTTGACTGATCATGCCTGTAAATCGGCACTTGAATTTGTGAGCGGCTTCTGCGCATGCGCCTCCTAAGATCACGGCGGCAAGGTATTCGCCTCGAAAGTAGCTCGCAAGAGCCTCCTGCCATAGTTCTGCTGGAATAATATCCATCGTACTCAGAACCAAGGAAGAAATGTTGGCTTCTGCGGTTTGAGGATCTGATTCAGAGATAAGGGGTATTCTTGGTCCTCCTCCCTCTTGGACTACTGGATAGTACTAAGATGCAGTCAACATAGTTCAGCTTTATCGCTCCGTGTGTGGGTAGCATGTTCGTCGTCGGGTCTAACGGTCATAGGCCAGAGCAGCAAGAGGGCATGTTGGATTCATGGTTAATGCGGCCAATCCGCGAGACAACGCGACGCTAGAATGAGAAACTTCGAACGAATCGAACAGAAAAATGGCTCCAGCAAAGCAGTCGTAGCAGTAGCCCACAAAATGGTAACCATGTTTGCGGTTTAGTGGTCTGTTGTTTGTGGCTTAGTGATGCGTATATCACCACTAAAAATAACTGGTTTAAACTTCGCTTATAATCTTCCACTATCTTTCGCTCCACCTACGACCACACACTTTCAAAAACGATGAACTACGACGGTTCAAATTAGAATGCCTACCAGGTTCATTATTATTGACTGCGCAATTTCTTCCGAAGTGTTAATCATTGACACCTTATCATAACGGTGTAGAGTAAAATAGTGACCCAATAGCTGGTTTGTGTGGCTTTTGGACGTCGGCCATGTTATGAATAAATCCGTTATTTCGATAGACTCTGAGGTTAGCGTGAAGGATGCGGTAAGTAAAATGATTCACCATCATATAGGCTCCTTAGTAGTAACTGATAACGGTCGGCCAGTCGGCATCGTTACAGAGACTGATATGCTGTCAAAGGTTCTAGCGCTCGCCAAGAATCCTGAATCAACGAAGGTCAAGACCGTCATGTCGAAACCCTTGATCTGCGGATCTCCACAGATGGATTTCATGGAGGGTGTAAAACTGATGGTGAATAAGAGGATCAAGAAGCTGCCTATTACTCATCATGAACAGCTTGTTGGGATCTTGACATTAACAGATATCCTTAGAGTTCATCAAGTGATGCGCGAGTTTATTCAAGCGGAAGCGAAAGGAGAGATCCCCGCAAAATTCATGAAGAGAGTGCGGAGGAAATTGTAGAGAACTTTATCTCAACCTGTTTTTTATACATCAACCTATAATGTCGTATGCTTGGTCTCTGAAGTTGATTGAGTTACTTAGCAAACGTCTTCATGCATGGGTACAATGATGTGATGATATGGGAGTCAAGCTTGTTCGAAGTCTCAAGAATCCTATCATAGAACCAAGACCTGAGTTGGCATGGGAGAGCGGAGCAACCTTCAACCCTGGGGTCGTGAAGAACGGTGACATCATACATATACTGTATAGAGCGGTCAACGAACGCAGCATCTCATCCCTTGGTTATGCGACTATGAAAGATGGCGAAACGATACTGGAACGATCTGCGACGCCCGCTCTTGCCCCCAGTGACTCTTGGGAGGAGCTGGGTTGCGAAGATCCACGCATAACCGCCATTGACGAAACATTCTACATCTTCTACACTGCCTATTCGCGCCGAGGACCACGCATCGCCGCAGCTTCAACTACTGACTTTAGGAGTTACACGCGCTACGGAGTGGTAGGAGCAGATTATGATGACAAGGATTGTGCTCTCTTCCCTGAACGCATGGGCGGAAAATTCGTGGCCGTTCATAGAATCGCACCGAACATTGAGATAGCATTCTTCGATAAAATTCAAAGGAGAGATAGGGTTCCGCAAATAGACTCGGAGATTCTCAAACGTATAGAAGCAAACGTTATCATGAGACCCGAGAGAAAGTGGGAAGAGAAGAAAATCGGAATTGGTCCGCCACCCATTCGAACTGATGCTGGATGGGTTATTATCTATCAT
>CAYWMG010000034.1:0-5224 GCA_964459245.1 uncultured Candidatus Bathyarchaeia archaeon | reverse complement strand
CACCAATTTTTTCATGTAATCAAGTGTACAGGTTGGGTTTTGCGTGAGAACTTGTAAATTCGGAATTATATTGTCGGTATTAATTATGGCAGTGGTTTCGGTAGGTAATAGCGCCGTTTCAGCCGACCCGTGCATTGTAGAACCCAATTCCCACGCCTACATAGCTCCGAACTCCATCTCCAATACCAGTGGAATTATAGTGCCTGTATCAGCAACGTGCTCTTTCGTCGGTGGCCAATTATATGCAGAGGCGGACGCAATCGATACTGTAACAAATGCTCATGCGGGTTCAGCGCATACAGTGTTAACTTCCGCTGCTGGAACAAACTTCTACACGGGGAAACATGTTTTCAACGTTCCATTCCAAGTGGCAGGGCATCCATTACGGGTGTCAACCTCCATCTATAGCGGTGTCTATAATGGGCCCTACAGCAACGCGCCGCCACTAACAACAGGTGTCCAAACTGTAGAAATTTATCCTTACAACGATTTTGCCAGCTGCTACTACAACAACGTCTGTAATCCAACTCAGGCTACTTGTGGATCACCAAGTAACGATGGTACGACGCAATGTGTTGGATACCTATACCAGGATCCAAATGGATGTGTAGAACTCGTAACTCCAGTATACGGTGCTTCTGGAGTCTTGTCCTACCAATACTACACGTTACAGAAATTGCCCACATCATATCCCGCCATCGGTACGTGGGTGTCCGTGACTGGGCAACTATTCTTAGGTAGCAACGTTAGCCCAACCGGAGTGTCGTGTCCGGGTAATTACATCAATGTAACCTCAATATCTTAGCAGGAGCCCCTGTAACTAAATAGTTTCAGGCGATCCGAACTCTACAAGGGAGATTGTACTTCTATTCCAAGTCCCATTCTCTTACTCTTCTCAAATGTTTTCGCAATGATGTTGACGTATGCAATAGCCATGCCCGTGGATCTGTAGATTGTAATCTCCTTGGAGTTTTCTCTACCGGGTTTAACGCCGGCAACTACTTCACCTATATTGCCGTAAATGTCGTCCTCTTTCAGTACATGTTGTTCGATAGCATTCCTGATGTCAGCAGTGTCAAGGGCTAATTCATAATCGATCACTAGTTTGTCAGCCTTCTTTAACGTAGAGAAGTCTAGCTCGGCTTTGGCCGGATCATCGGCACCTATGCTATTGATATGAAGTCCTGGGGTAAGCCAGTTTCCATTGACTATTGGTGATGTCGCACGAGTTGCAGTAACTAGAATGTCTGCTTTTCTCGCTACTTCCTCAGGGTTGTCGGATGCTACGATGTCGATCCCTAACTCTTTGTTCATCTCCTTAGCGTACTCGTCATTTATCTTTCTGCCTGAGTGGGCGAACGCTTTTTCGATCTTTCTCACTTTGCAGAGATATCGTAACTGAGCTTTTCCTTGGATGCCTGTGCCAATGATGCCAGCGATTTTGCTATCTTTTCTGGAGAGGTATTTTGCGGCGACCGCCCCGTCGGCAGCGGTCCTGTTCCATGAAATGAATCTTGATTTCACTATTGATAATGTTTCACCGCTCGTCGTATCTATCAGATGCCACATTGCTTCGTTTCTGTTGCCTAATCGGAAGCTGTGTTGCAGGACGGCCATCTTTCTCTCTTCCAAGTAAGCCATGTTTTGGCCGATAGCTTTGCTGCGTCGATCTCCATGTGGAAACTCTTTTCCTTCTACTACGAGTTCACGTCGATGTAAGAGAGGGCTACCGTATCTGAGGTGGTTTCCACCTGCTAATCCTTTCCCGTACTGCCTGTAAGAGTCTTCAACGCTTTCGATAAAGTCTTCCATACTGAGAATTTTTCTCACTTCTTCATCATTTATCAGTAAAGTCAATTTTCCAGACCACGTGTTAGTGACTGTTATTGCTTCATATGATTTTGGCTTCTTGTGCGGAACCTACAGCGGTCAAGGTTTCATGCCTAGCAGGTGCATTCGTGGTTTACATGTTTAGGCTTCGAGTTAATCGTTCGACTTGTTTGGTGGCAAGTTTCCTCGCGTTCTCAAACTCTCCTTTCTGGAGTAATTCCTTAATTTTCTTATTACGAATTATCTTGTAGATGCAGATTCTTCTCAACTCAGGATCTGGTATTTGGCTTCTCATTTTGGCACGCATTACCCTTTGGAGTTGAACTTCACGTATGTCCTCTAATGTGATTGTTCGCTCGATTCGTTTTCTAAGTATGCGGGTCATCGCGGGAGAGAATCCTCCTGTGGATATCGCGACTCGAACGTCTCCAAGCTTTGCGATTGCTGGCATGTTGAAGTCGTTCATGTCAGGCATGTCGGTTGCGTAGAGGAGGAGTTTGCAGTCTGCTCGAAGTAGGCTTGCAATCCTGATGGCGAAAGGTCGATTGGTTGTGGCGAGGATCGCTGCGTAGGGTTTGTACTTCTTCGAGAGTTGCTTCCAGGAGGTTAGTGGATTACATGATACTAATTCTAAGTGTTTGGATCTGCTCAATTGTTTTAATGTTCTGCTAAATTTTTCTCCGATCACGATGACTTTTGCGTCAGCTTCTAGGAATTGTCGTGCTCTGGCTTCAACTTCCTCACCTTCCCCCATTATAATTATGCGTTTGTGTCGAAGGTTTAGATCCACGAGCATCTGACTTACCTTCATGTTGCAGATTTGATTAACAGAAATAATTTTGGCTAGCCCAGGCAGCGGATCAGGGAGGCTATCATTGATCTTATAGGTTTCGTGGATGGTCTTAGCGTGAACGCCCTATTTTTCAATCGCTACCTCCCCGGTCGACGGCCCTGCATACGTACGTCATATAAATTGGACGGGAAACGCAATTGGGATCCAGCATGTTCTAGGTGCGGATGTTCCTAAGCAGGCTCTCAATCTGCCTTTCGGCAATCTTCCATGTTATGAGAAATGCTATCAGTCCTAGTCCTAAGCTTAGGATTGTGAATTGATTCAAGAACCGCTGATAGGCGTGAATGGAGAGGAAGATAGGGGAGATCGTTAAGAATGAGATAAATAATCCCACGAAGAGTCCTAGGAGTGAGGCCCAGATGCTTACGTAGCGGCTTCGTACCATTTCGCGAAAGTCAGGGAATCGTGCGCCAATGGAAATCCCAATGGCTGATTGCTCTAAAACTGTCACAATTCCCACAATCATAAGAACCCACAAATGAGGCAACGCTGAGTTAACTAAAATACTGAAGAAAATTGCCATACCCACACAGAATATGATGCCTAAGGTTATGGCGTAGATTAGTTTTGCACGCAGAAGTTGGCTAGGACGAATCGGGGCTGCGTAGAGATTCCACACTGCATACCCTTCTGAACCAATGCTCGTCATTGCAAGCATCTGAGCGAAGATTGTTACTGGAATAATGTACAGCGGCAGAATAGTTACGAAATTCAGGGAATCAGACGTGGCATGACTCGTAACGAGCGATAGTCCAATCGAAGCTGCTAATACGAATGGAATGGCCATAAACCGGGCCATCTCGCGCCTACGCAGGATTGAGCGGAAGTCTTTGCGGAGTAATGCTAATTCCACTGATCCGAGTCCGGGGATACTGACACGACTTTCGCTGGGAAGGTAGGTCCGTGTTGATAGCCTTACTGAAACGGGAACCGGAACCCAGTAGCGAGCGCGAACCATAACCGCCACTTGAAACAAAGTGAACGCGAAACCAATGGACAGAGCACCGAAGATAATGGAGTTCATGATGCTTCCCTGCGAAAGACTCAGTACAGAGACCGAAGGCCAAACCATAGGAACATACCACGCCACTTGAACTGTATGCACTATGCTCCTGATTAGGTAACCCGCTATCTGCCCACTGAAAATCAACTGGACAAATACCAAAATAATAATCGTCAATCCAAGACGAAAGATAATGCCAGATCGTCCACTGCGTTTATAGAAACTCGATGAGATCCTATTAGTGACCGCATCCAATATTTCCACAACACATGATCCAGTAAGTAATGCGATGACAGCCATGAGTGCGGCTGCTACCCAGATTAGGCTAAGGCCGAAGTACAGCGCCGGCCCAAGAAGCACTCCGAGAAAGAGGCTAAGCATGAAGGAATAAAGATACGCTTCCGAGACCACTGACCCGGCAACATATTCAGTGGAAGAAATGGGAAGCCAATTAACAAGGTCAGTACTCATCGACTGAAGAGGTTGACTAATCTCATACAACACGCCGAGAACTATGACCGCGAAAGCGATTGAAGTTGGTACTCCAGCCAGACCTTCAGATTCAATATTGCGAATCATATCCGCAAACCCTGCTATCCAGTTCATCGAAAGCAGAACATACCCAAGAGTTCCCACCCCTAACAAGAGAAGGGCGTCAACGATGATGATACTGCGTGGATCTCCAAAGAGACGAGCCACCAACTTGTTCCGTTGAGTCGCACGCAATTGTGACTTTGTGAGCACAATCGCGAGCTTGTAGATTACGTTCGCACTCATCGGCTGAGAGCCTCTACGACATCACGCGTGTCCGAGCCCCCAGTAAGTTTGAGGAATAAATCTTCTAAAGATGATCCTGAAACTCCAGCCTTCGCCCTCAACTCATCTGGTGTCCCCGCCTCCAAGACCGTGCCATTAGTCATAATTATAACACGGTCACAAATCGCGTCAGCAATATCTAACACATGCGTGCTGAAAATTGTTGGGACCCCGTCATCCCTTAGTTTGTGAATAAACTCCTTCACGATGCGAGCAGACCGTGGGTCGAGGGAGTTGAGTGGCTCGTCAAGAACTAGGAGTTGCGGTCTATGTAAGAAGCCTGCAATTATGGCTAGTTTCTGTTTCATACCCTGAGAGTATCCGTTGATCATCTCGTTCTCTCTTCCTTCCAGGTCTAGGGCTTTGAGTGATTCCGAAATCCGTTGCCGTTTCGTGTCAGCATCTAAACCGTGAACGTCCGCGACGAAGTCGAGGTACTCAGTCCCGGTGAGAAATTCGTAAAGGCGTGGACTCTCAGGCACGTAACCCACAGTCTTCTTAACCCTAATAGGATCAGCACTTACATCGGTAGCTAAGACCTGAATGTTGCCTGCATCCGGTTTTAGAATGCCGAGAATAATTTTCATCAGCGTTGACTTTCCGGAACCATTAGGCCCTAAGAGTCCAAGCACTTCGGCGCGGTCGACTGAGAAACTTACACTATTTAGAGCTCGGACATCGCCAAAACTCTTAGTGACACCATTAACTTGAAGGACTTTCAT
>CAYWMG010000033.1:0-4859 GCA_964459245.1 uncultured Candidatus Bathyarchaeia archaeon | reverse complement strand
ACGGTACTTTTCACTGAAATTTCTTTTCAAGAGAGCCAACTGAATATTTGACAATCGGCTAAGGATTACTCTTCCACTCTGAGTTAGCATGCTCATGCAAATCGATACGAGATCTTCATCCGCTTTACCTTCTGCGAGTACAATTTCCGGGACCCCATGTCTCATAGATCGTGATAGGTCCAAGCGTGCAATACCGCCAACCTTCTCCACAATATTCATTCTCAACGCTTTCTCAGCGTCTTCCACAGTAATCTCTCCATGAGCTAATCGTTCGAGAATTTCTCGCACATCAATCACCCGTTGTGGGTCTTCTCGTTTACGAAACATAAAATGTTAACAGAAAGTAAGGTCGCCTTGTTTTACGGGCTGCGTTTAGGTTGAAGGTATTCGGGATAGATTTGCCTCTGACTGGGTGAGTTAAGCTTGGTACTTGCCAGGAGGGATTATGCCCCCGTATTTCTGTTTGGCAGCCTTAATCTTCTCTACGGTCGTCGTCCAGCTCTTGTACACTTTTTCGGCTGTTCCAGGGCAGTTCTTCTGAAAGAATGCTGTGCTTCGCTGGAGCTTGGCTATCCATGCGTCGCACCGGAATGAGAACTGATACTCATAGTCTTGCTTCAGGTAATCTTCTCCTAACAGGCTGTTGAAGAGTGGTTTCAGATTCTCGTATTTGGGGATTAATCCGGTAGGGGTCTCCCATGCGTCAACTTCATTATGGACTCGCGCTTCGGCCCAGTGCAGCCAGACCTTCTTTGCTAGTTTACTGTTGCAAAAATTATTGTCGGGTCTACGTAGAAAGTAGTTCATGGCGAAGATTCTTGGAACTTTCTTGATACCTTTAACGAAGTTGATGTTATTGAGAACATACCTGCTGATGGGGTAACTGAGGAAGTCCAAATTAGCCATTGGCTGAGGCATCCGTACTCCTTCCTTGCCTATTGTGGCGGAGGTTGTTTCAGACTCAAGCGTGCAGGCTTTTGTGATGATTCCGTCTTCCCAGTTGAATGACTCCTCAACTGGAACTGATGTGTCGCCGTCGCGTCCGCCGTAGATTATTCCGCCCACCACGACTCCCTGTTTGTCATCCCACGCAGGGTCCAGGTTCTCAAGGTACTGCAGCCGGATGGTGTAACGAGCGTTGGGGTGAGCGATGGGAATCACGTTGCCCTCTGAATCCTTCTTCCCAACATACCAACCGGGGCCAGAGTGGTTGGTGCCAGTGGGCGGGCTCTCCACTTCCATGCCTAACCAATATGGCTCGTTGTCGGGGCCGGTCAGCACGTTGGAGAAAATTGTCTCCCATGGCTGCATTAACGTCTTGAAGATGACTGGGTCATCCTTCGCATTAACATCCTTAATGATTCCGAAAATTCCACGTTCGACATTTGCGGCGCGGAATTCTCCGGCGACGTTACGGAAATATGCGATGTCGTCGCCAACAATCTTCTCGCCGGGCAGCATGGCGGTAGAGGTCTTGCCACAAGCTGACGGATACGCACCACAGAAATAGGTAACGCGATTCTTTTCAGGGTTCTGGCATCCCATTATGAACATGTGTTCGCACAACCAATCTTCGTAACCAGACTTGCGGATTGCCAGTCGCATCGCCTGCTTCTTCAAACCGACCGAATTACCGGCGTACTGGTTGTTCAATGAATAGACCGAGAATGTTTCCAGATCCTGATAGATTCGTCTCCGGTCAAGGTCGATGCTGCATCCACGTTCATCAAGCCTGCCGGCGCTGTGGCAGAAGCAGAAGAAGTTATCCTTCTCTTCAGGCTTCATGTTCCTGAACTGTTCGTAGCCGCGACGGTAGAGCACGTCCTCCGAATGGGCTACGTAGTAGGAATCTGTAAGCTGGGCGCATCCGATGGAAAACCGACTTAATGTGGGGCATTCGCAGAAGAGTTTTACAATCGCTTCCTTGCCACGCATGATGCCATTGGCGATGTTTTTGATTTCCGCTAACCCCTCGTTATACTCGATGCAAGGTAGGCCCCCCATCTCAGCGATGCGTTCCTTGGCGATCATGAGTTTAGTTGCTCCTGGAGCGCGGCCTTGGTCACCATACCCGTCATAATGAATGGTCTGTTCCGCTTTAGCCAGCGGTATCTCTTCCCGCTTCTCCAAAGCCTTACGCCTGACGAACTCTGCATCTTCTTCGCTATCATTACACATGACAACGGAATCTGGGTTACAAATCTCCACCCACTCTCCGATGAAGGTGAGCAATTTTTCGTTCTCCAGTGTCATCAACTTGAAGAAGCTGGCTCCATCCATCTTTTGCTTTAGGAGTGTCTGGAACTTACGACCTTGTACAGTAGATGGAAAAGTTTGACCGACGGAGTGTATCGGCATACTCCATTCTCTCATACGATGTTTTTGAAGCCTGGTTCGCCTAATATATCAAGCTTCTAAAATTCACTTGCGAAAGAACGAATCTAAAAACTACTCTCTAGAAACGCCTAAGTACGATGATTGCTTCACTAGATAGAAATTGTTAACAGAAAAAATAGAACTGTCCAGTCTTGACGGACGCATCATGCATATGCCACCGAGCCTTAGCCATAAAGTAGACCATGCACTGGCGCAGTTAAGATCTTGCGGAAAAGTTCTAGTCGCATTCTCTGGTGGAATAGATAGCACTCTTATTGCTTACCTTGCAAAACTAGCCCTCCAAGAGAACGTGATAGCCGTAACTGCACATTCTCCAAGCCTCGCCTCGTCCGAGTTGGAAGAAGCGAAGAAGATTGCAGAACTGATAGGCGTGAAGCATCTGGTCATAGAAACGAATGAACTAGCAGATCCGAATTATGTCTCGAACCCTACGAACAGATGCTACTTCTGTAAAAAGGAGCTTGGAGAGAAGCTGACCGAACTCGCGAAGAGTTCAGGAGGTTATGAAATTATTGACGGGACGAATGCTGAAGACCTGCTGGGACATAGACCAGGCGCTGCAGCACTCTCAGAACATGACATTAGGAGACCGTTAGCAGACGCTGGTATGAACAAGGAAGAAGTGAGAGAAATAGCTAGACTATTGGGTTTACCGAACTACGACAAACCTTCCATGCCCTGCCTCTCTTCAAGAGTCCAATACGGACAGGTTATAACGCCAGAGAAGCTTCTCCGGATTGAACGATCCGAACATCTAATCCGCTCTCTGACCGGCGTAAGGGAGTTGAGAGTTCGTGATCATGGAAATCTTGCACGGATAGAAGTTGGGAAGAGTGAGAGAAGACTCTTCTTTAGCGAGAAAGTGTTGGATGAAATCGGGAAAAGTCTTCGAGACTTGGGATACGCTCACGTTTCCTTAGACCTTACAGGATACCGAAGCGGAAACATGCTACAATCATCCACCATGAGCGACGGGGAGAAGAGATAACTCATCCTCCTCGGTCACCATGGTATCTAATCCATCCAAAGTGTTAATCTCTCGACCCGAAACCATGATCAATGCATTCGGGCGAGGATCCATCGTACTCTCATCAATGAGTAATGTTTTCAATTTGTTAAAATCATTTTGTGAAATGAGATAATCTATGACCGTTCGCACAGTAGGCTTCTGTGATGGAACATTAAGTTGAAGTTGGCTTGAGCCCGCTGCCGACCTGAAAACTCCGTACAACCTCAGTTGAATCTTCAAATACTCACCATCCCCCTCAACTAACATGATCATGAGGTAAGCGCATTTGGTACCTTTTGAAGGAGTATACTGTGGTTTCTGCGGTCACCCTCTCGAAGGCCCATTAAAGACCTGTAGACAGTGTGGAAATACCATGTGTGAAACCTGCCTAGCCGAACACTTAGAACGTTGCAGAATCGCCTAAAATTGGGAGACGGTAGTTTTGAAGTCACTTTCACGATAATAATCGGCCCCATTGCACGGGCATGTTTAACACGTAATGCATCTTTAATGTTATTAATTATCCCGAACACGCAGCCCTCGTTACTGGATTGTTGGTCACTGATGTTGAAGACTAGATTCTGGACAGTTACCATTGCGCTCTCTCTCATAGCTTTGGCTTTGACACTATCTACGGTTACCGCCCATTACCAGATGGGTGTCTGGCGTGACATCAATCCGGACGCTTACGTCAGCCCACCCGCGAACCCACAATTGAACTCAGTCTACATGCTGCCTGCATCGAATGAAGGCTGGGCCGTAGGTGACTCGAGACCTACTGTAGACATTGTTAACGGGTTGCCTGCAATCTTTCATTATGATGGTTCAACTTGGAACCTTGTGCCCGCGCCGAGATTTCCTGATCTCTCAACCGGACCGACTCCAACTGCCTACAACCTAACGTCAGTTTCTTTCGGCCCGCCCAACAACCCGATCAGCAAGAATGATGGATGGGCAGTGGGTTTCAATGGCATAGTGGGCGGTTTCTCCCCTGGTCCTCCTGCCGTTACAACCGCTCTAGCCCTCCATTGGGATGGTGTTACCTGGAGAACTCAAATAGCTGGATTATCAGGAGCAGACGCCGGCCCAATATTCTCAGCTTTCATGGTTAGCACTACAGACGTATGGGCGGTGGGGCAAGATACGACTGGGGGTTTTGGAGTCTTCTGGCATTGGACAGGCATCCCGGGACTCGGTGGGGGCTGGAACATGCCTCAAGCGCCTGTTGCATGTACCGGCGTTGCTACACCATTTTGTGGGTTTTTCTCAATCTTCATGGTCAGCTCGACGGAGGGTTGGGCGGTCGGTGCAGGTGGGCTGATCTACCATTATTTCGGCGGTTCTTGGAATCCATTCACTTCGCCTGTAACGACGGCGCTTAGATCAGTGTTCATGGTGAGTCCAACCGAGGGGTGGGCGGTGGGAGATTTTGGGGTAATCATTCATTACTCGG
>CAYWMG010000032.1:0-6529 GCA_964459245.1 uncultured Candidatus Bathyarchaeia archaeon | reverse complement strand
TCAGATTTTGCCCTGGCTCCGGCGTGTCCGAATTGCACATCGGTCCTGAAAGCTTTCGTGCATGTACCGGTAACCCAGATCACTAATGGTTTCGTTATCTGTTTCTTCTTCAAGGCGTCAACAATTGCGTATTCATCTGAGCCTCCGACTTCTCCGAGGCATACTAACATCTTGATTTCTGGGTTCTTCTCGAATCTCTGAAGGTGATCTAGAAGGGAGGTAGCCGGGTAGCTGTCTCCTCCGATAGCGATGCCTTCGTAGAGGCCGTCGCTATTTCTTGCGATGATGTTGTAGACTTCATTGCTTAGACCTCCGGATTTTGAAACAAATCCTACTGATCCAGGTCTGTTTAGTTTTGACTCTACAATATTTTCTATCGTCCCACCAGTGTTGCCTATCTTGAAGGCCCCTGCCACGATACCGCCCACTGTTGCGGGGCCAATTATCACTTTGCCAATTCTCTTTGCTTTGTCTGAAAGCAATCTCATCCTGCGCTCTGGTATGCCTTCGGCGATAATCACGTGAGTTCTTATGGATGGGATAGCCAGTGCCTCTTCAGTAGACTGAGCTGCAGACCTGAATGATGCAAAATTGATTAGGACGTCTACGTTCGGATGCTGCGCGGCTGCATCATTAACGGACTTGTAGATTGGGATTATGATTTCTTTTGTGCCGAAGAAGAATTTCTGGTAACCGTCTGATCCTGTTGGATCAATCAGGGCTGCTACTGACGGTTTCTCTCTTCTTGAGACATAGTCAAAGTCTAGCATTCGTTGTACTGCGTTAACTTGCATATTGTATATGAAAGCCTGAGTATCTCGATCGAAGAGTACGTAGTCGGACTTCTTTGCTGGTGGCCTCACTTCTAGAGTGATGGCGTTGCCCAATTAGTTTACCTCCTTTACAGCCATCGCAACAATTTTCGTCATGTGAGTTTCAGGCCCATAGACTTCGATTGGAATCCCCAATTCTTTGCCTAATTCTCGCATTACTCTTAGGCCTTCCTTGTAATTTGGCCCGCCCCTTCGCACGAAAATCTTCGCGTTGGTTTCCTGCAGTTGATTCTTGTACTCTCTAAGCGCGCGAACTATTCCTTTGAATGTCTGGGCAACATCAGTGAAATTAGCAATGCCTCCGCCTATTAGCAGAACTTTCCCTTGCGAATTCTTCTTCCTAGTCATAAGGTCAATGACGGTTTTAGCATAGAGGTAGGTGAATTCTTCGTTTGGATCACCTGAGTATTCTCCATAATTGGCCATTTCATCCATGTAGCCCAGATCGGTTATGGTGTCTGCATAGATTACTGAGGCTCCGCCTCCTGCAACCAGCGTCCAGATGCGCCCTTCAGGATTGAGCACAGTGAGTTTTAGGGAGGCTCCAGTCTTAGAGTCAAGTTCTTCTACGTATGCTTCTTCTTTTGTTAGACTCCGGCCGAAGGGAGGTGGAAACTCGATCGGTCCCCACTTGCTACCGCTTTCGAATTCGGCGGTATCGTCCAGTTCGGCTGCCATGTCTAGTGGAAATCCGCAGCAGTTACCATCACAAACCTTATGGTCACACATTGGAATGAATGGGTTAATTTCGAGGAAGGTATAGTTCAGATCAACATAGAACTTGTACATTCCTTCAATGAAGCATGCCATGAATGGCTTTTGTTGAGTTGGAATTTTAGAGACTAGTTTTGATTCTATTTCTTGTCTAGAAGGGACCACGCCTATCGGTACGTGAAGTTTCGCAGCTTTCTCATCAACGTCACCTATTTCGATTCCTCCCTTGTGATAGAACATTATTTCATCTCCTTCTCGAGAGGTGGTAATTGACAGGTAGTACTCATCATTCGCTGTGTGTTGGACGAATGGTTCCAAAATGAAATGATCGAGAATACCGGTTACGTTGCCAATTGTAACCGGTCTACCCATTCGCTCCCGTATCCAACTCCTCGCTTCCGGCCAAGTGGCGTCGAGGAGGATTAGGTTATTCTTCCCTCTTCTCTTGAATCGTTGGTCCGGTTTTACGACGAGTTTTGAGTCGTTTATCCAAGGATGTTTTGCGGGCAGCTTCTCAAGGTCAACTTCTGGTCCTACGGATACGAATGTGTCTCTGATAGTGCATTGTCTAGCAGTATAGTCCTTCAGCAGGCGTGCCATCATTCGCTTTCCGTCAGCTTCTCTTATCGGCTTATGAGCCATGATTTATCTCCTAATCCTGATCGACCTTCCTTTTGAGGGCAATCGCAATTGCGTCGATGAACTCCTCCGTATATACCATTTTATTGTTTGGACTGGGCACCGCCACTTTCAACAGGTCTCCAGTCATGACGCCTGATTCCACTGTCTCAATAGCTGCGGTTTCGAGTTTGTTAGCAAAGTTGACCACTTCGAGAGTCTTATCTAACTCTCCACGTTTCTTAAGCGCTCCTGACCATGCAAAAATTAGCGCCATGGGATTGGTTGAAGTTCTCTCCCCCTTTAGGTGCTTGTAGTAATGTTTCTGGACAGTGCCGTGTGCAGCCTCGTACTCGAATCGGCCAGTAGGTGATACGAGCACGGAGGTCATCATTGCCAAGCTTCCATAGGCCGAGCCAAGCATGTCGGACATAACGTCGCCGTCGTAGTTCTTCAGAGCCCAGAGGATTCCTCCTTCGGTGCGCATGATTCTGGCAACTGCATCGTCGATCAATGTGAAGAAGTAGGTGATGCCCGCTCTTTCAAACGGAGTCTTCCAATTCTTTTCGTACTCTTCTTTGAAGATTTGAACAAAACGAGTATCGTACGTTTTTGAGATGGTGTCTTTATCTGAGAACCAGAGATCCACTTTTTGATCTAACGCGTAAGTGAAGCAAGCTTTAGCAAAATTCAGAATTGAATCATCAGTGTTATGGATTCCCTGAAGTATTCCGGGACCTTTGAATTCATGTATCGTTTGCCTGGTTGAGGGGCCTCCGTCTTTAGGAGTGTATACGAGCTCGCCCTTTCCTGGGCCTTGAACTCGAATTTCTTGATTTTTGTAAACGTCTCCGTATGCGTGCCTTCCAATGTGAATGGGTTTTTTCCAACTCCTGACTCCTGGATGCACATTTCTGACCAGAATCGGGCTCCGGAAGATTGTGCCATCGAGGATGGCTCTGAGTGTTCCATTTGGACTTGGCCACTCCTTACTGAGATTATACTCCTTAATTCTGTCCTTGTTCGGAGTAATAGTCGCGCACTTAACTCCCACCCCACACTTCTGGATGGCCTCTGCTGCCAGTCGGGTGACCGAGTCGTTGGTCTTATCCCGATTCCTTAATCCAAGGTCGAAATATTCTATCTTCATATCAAGGTATGGTAGTAGAAGTTTCTCTTTGACGAGTTGCCACATGACCCTGGTCATCTCGTCCCCATCAAGCTCTACGAGAGTACCGCTCACATGCACTTTTTTGAGGGGCAAATTATCACCGCGCCTTGACCTCAATCAATCTTGGGTCTTTAACTGAAGCGGATCAACCCCAATCATTGGAATATACATATTCTAAATATGTATCGAAAAAGTCCAATGATATATACTCATGCGAGACCATTCGTCGAATCCGGAACCTGGATTACCGAACTCTAACGTCGTTGATCAAGCAACCGGGGTTTACTGACCTAATCACCTAGACATTTGCGATCCTCTAAGTTTCTAGATCCAGATTTTCAAGTACTTGGCAGGGTTGATACGGCCATCTCAATCATGTTCTGAACTCAATGGCCAAAGGTTAGGCTGCTATTCTTGATTATAGTGTACGGTAGCTGGGCAACCTGAGCATGAGTACTCCTCACGCAGGGTGCAGGATCGACAGTCAGCTCCGCATGGAGCTATCTCGGTTCTCGTTTTGAATGATTTGGGTTCGAATGGGTAGTGCAGTCTCTCGACAATATATGTGGAGGCTTTTTGTACGCCAGTTGCTTTCGGGTTTATTTCTGGGTACTTCACCCACCATTTCTTGTTCTCCGGAACTATGTAGGCCGAACAAATTTTGTTTGAATCCGTTCCAGTAACAATCAGATATGGACAATTTCTCTTGATGTCTGAGAGCCTTTTTGCTTCTTCTTCAGACCTAGCTTCACTTATGATAATTGCACAGATGTTTCTTGGCGTTTCCACTACCTGTATCCCTTCTTGATTTCCCGCTTCTACATATTATTGCATGAGCCTGATTTTCATGAGTGATACGAACTATTTGGGCTCACCTCATTGTTACCCAAAGATGGCAACTGGCCGCAACCCCTTTTCAGCCTGATTTGGGCACAGTCGCCTAGGAAGCGGTCAATATTGGTGAGAAGGCTGCAATTGTTCGGTAATTCTGACATAGGGAGGATGCAGGCATGAGCATCACGCCGAATAATGCTATGAACAGCCCCGACCGCAAGTGGATTGCAGTGTGCATGGGTACTGGCTGCATGTCCTCGGCCAGCACAGAGTTGGGCGAGGCTCTTCATGAGGAGTTGGACAAGCACAGCTTGAATGGCCTCGTGGAGGTCAGACGGACCGGTTGCTTCGGCTTCTGCGAGCAAGGGCCAATTCTCGTTGTGCACCCAGAGGAGACATTCTACACAAGGGTCAAACGTCAAGATGTTAAGACGATTGTGGAAGAACATATTCTGGGCGGTCGACCCGTTGAGAGACTCTTGTATCATGATCAGTCGAGGGCGGCCACGGGCGGCCTTGCTCAGAGTTGGCATAAGATCAATTTTTACAGTAAGCAACGGCGAATCGTGCTTCATAATTGCGGGATCATTGACCCAGAGAACATAGACCATTACGTTGCTAAGGACGGGTATAGGGCCCTGCGAATGGCCTTGACAGACATGGCCCCCGAACAAGTGATCGAAGTAGTCTCCAAGGCGGGTTTGAGAGGACGTGGCGGAGCTGGATTTCCGACTGGTCGAAAATGGGCGACTGCTCGGCAGACTCCAAGCGCACTAAAGTATGTGATCTGCAACGCCGACGAAGGAGACCCGGGAGCCTTCATGAATCGGTCGCTCTTGGAAGGCGATCCGCATTCCATGCTTGAGGGATTGATGATTGCTGGATATGCTGTCGGAGCCAAACGCGGCTTTGTCTACGTGCGTGCCGAATACCCACTAGCAGTTGAGCGCATCAAGAAAGCGATCCAAGCATCTCGTGAGCGAGGTTTGCTTGGGAAGAATATTTTCCAGACGGGTTTCGATTTTGATATCGAAATTTGTTTGGGAGCAGGCGCTTTTGTGTGTGGAGAAGAGACTGCACTTTTGCAATCCATTGAAGGCCAACGCGGGATGCCTCGACCGCGTCCTCCGTTTCCAGCTGAGAGGGGATTATGGGGGCATCCGACTACTATCAATAATGTGGAAACGCTGGCATGGGTACCGCTTATCATACGCCATGGCTGGGAATGGTTCTCTGCAATCGGCACTAAAACGAGCAAGGGCACGAAGACTTTTGCCCTGACTGGCAAGATCAACAACACCGGCCTAGTCGAAGTGCCGATGGGCACCACTCTGCATGAGCTAATCTTCGATATTGGGGGAGGGATTCTAGACAATAAGAAGTTCAAGGCTGTTCAGATTGGAGGGCCTTCGGGCGGCTGTTTGCCGGCAGAATGTCTCGACACTCCGATTGACTACGAATCGCTACAGGCCGCGGGTTCGATAATGGGCTCAGGGGGCATTGTGGTGATGGATGAGCGAAACTGTGTTGTGGACATAGCTCACTATTTCCTGTCATTTACTCAAGCAGAGTCATGCGGCAAGTGCCCACCCTGCCGTGTCGGGACGAAACGCATGCTGGAGATTCTTGAAAGAATCAAGGCCGGCCAGGGCGGGCTGAAAGATGTTGACCTGCTCGAGAATCTCGCGAAGACTGTGAAGGCTGGATCGTTGTGTGGACTAGGCCAGACGGCGCCTAACCCTGTATTGACCACCATTCGGTACTTCCGCGATGAATATTTGGCCCACATTATAGAACATCGGTGCCCGGCCGCGGTTTGTCGAGACCTTATCACATACGAAATTACTGATGCCTGTAACGGTTGCACCCTCTGCGCAAGGGTATGTCCAAACAACGCGATTATCGGAGTTAGAAAGCAAAAGCATGTAATCGATCCCAAGGCGTGCATCCGGTGCGGCGCCTGTTTCGAAAGCTGCAACTACAACGCGATCGTACTCCATTGATGTGATGGTGCCAAAACATGACGGTCTCGCTCACAATCAACGGCCTCACTGTCAACGTAGAACGAGGCACAACGATTCTTGAGGCCGCCAAGCTTCATGGAATCTACATCCCAACATTATGCTATCACCCAAAGCTCACCCCCGTCGGTGCGTGTCGACTTTGTGTCGTAGAAATCGAGAAGATGCGTGGTTTCCAGACGGCTTGCACTGTACCTGTCTCTGATGGTATGGTCGTGCGAACCGAGACGGAGCCTCTGCGCGAGTTACGACGGATGACCCTTTCATTCATCCTTTCAGAGCATCCGTACAGTTGCCTCATCTGCAAAGGCAGACCCGAGTGTGATGAATTTCAAAGT
>CAYWMG010000031.1:0-9117 GCA_964459245.1 uncultured Candidatus Bathyarchaeia archaeon | reverse complement strand
ATGAACTTGCGGAAGTAATATGGAAACGAGAACGAGCGCTATCATGAATGCGACTTTCGAATTCCTCATCTGACGCTCCCCGATCGTTCAATCATCGATGGAGTAGGCTATTTAAGATGGTGTTCCTCCATGCCCATTTTGCTCCAAAGAATGTTTAAGCGGCATCATTCGAATAATCAACATGCGACGATGAGGGAATCAGAGTTAACCTGAACACTCCATGTTGAGAAGGCATTTGCCCTGAGTCGCATTCTTGACGTTGAGAAGTTAATTAATGACAGCAACATGAACATTCGCTCCAGTGTTCACGTTGCCATTCTACCTATGCGATAACTGCGCGCGGGATAAGGTAAAGCTTGATTTAACATACGCTGGCATTAACCAACTTTGGCTTCGGACATCCCCAAACCCCGATGGGTTCGGACCGCCATGCGATTTATGTAACGCCTCGAAGACAATATATCAAGTGCAGATCATCGGCACGAACTTTGACACAGAAGGCCAACATCTAGAAAAAATGAGATCCGAATTAAAACCTGAATAGGTCTCTACGGATCCTGCTTTCCATAACCCACATCATGGGACCAGTAATGCATCCAGTTGGACTACATCGGAGAGGAGAAGTTGACCTAACCCAGATCATCGAATCATTCTCTAAACATCCCCAGTCAAGTCGAGCAGGAGCCGTAGCATCATTTATCGGAGTAGTCCGAGAAGATCCCGTCCAGGAAGAGAGCGGTAAAGTAAGTCACCTGGAATATGAGGCGTACGAGGAAGTAGCCCTGAAAAGGCTTGAGGAGATTAGACAGTCAATGCTCTCACGACCAGGCATAGTTGAGGTGTCAATCCACCATATCATAGACAAGCTAGGAGTGGGAGAAGCCAGCCTCTTTGTCGCAGTCTTAGGAGGACACAGACAGGAAGTATTTCCGGTGCTAGCTGAAACCGTTGAGCGCGTAAAGAGGGAGGTCCCTATCTGGAAGAAAGAGTACACTAGCAAAGGTGCGTACTGGATCTCAACCGGCCATACGCAAGATAGGAGTTAACCACCTGAAGTTGTGAAATTCTTATATTCTTAGGGTGGACGCCTCTCAAAGAGTGATCATGTAGGGTTGACGATCAGCGATAGGACGAGACGTTCGCTACAAGAATTCGGCTTAACTGATTACGAGATACGCTCCTACACTTCACTGCTTGAAATCGGCCCCTCAACGGCTAGTGAACTTAGCGAAGCCTGTACAGTTCCCTACTCGAAGATTTACGAAGTCCTGGGCTCACTTGAAAAGAAAGGCTGGATAGAGATGGAGCATGGAAGGCCTAGCAAATACTACCCGAAGCCGCCCTCAGTAGCGATGGAGATAACGAAATCTCAACTAGAAAACTCACTGCGTACGAATGAAGCACTAATCCTTGGAGAGCTCCAGCCAATCTATGAACGAAAAGGAGTCCGAGAGCGACCGGACATCTGGATTGTCAGGGGAGACCTGAACGTCCTAGCCAAGATTAGAGAGACAATCGAACACGTACAGAAGGAGATACTAGCATCGGTACCCACAATTCCTGACTCAGTTGCCAATATGTTGATACCACTAATCAAGACCGTGGCTGAACGAGGTGTAAGAGTTCAAGTAATGACAATGAAGAGACCAGGAAACGAGACTATGTCAAAGCTGATGAAATATTGTGAAGTCAGATCACGCGAACAAATGTTCGGAGGCGGAATAATCGCTGACGGGCGAGAGGTCATCTTGATACTAGGTCAGGAGGATGAGACGATGGGGCTTGCAATCTGGTCTGACCACGCTGGACTTGCCAAATTCGCAAAGAACTACTTCGAATATCTTTGGGCAGACACAAATCTAGCCAGAGAAGACAAAACATCCAAGCCCCAACGCTAAACCTGGGACATCGTCCTGAGGCCATTCATGCTTAGTATCGAGAAAAACCTCAGAAGTGGCCATTGATCCGCCGAACTGCAGCCACTCAACGTACATGTCGGCTAATCATCATTATGATTACACCAATAAGCAGTAGAAGAGCTGCCACACTTATTGCAACCATCCCAATGAATGGCAATCTGGAGAGATCAAGAAAACCCATTTCCGTCGTCGTTGAAGCTTCTGCTGGACAATACGCGACACCGAACTGTTTTCGATACAAACTACAATATTGACTCACATTGAAAGTGGCCGTCTGACCAGGCAGGTTAGCTATTGAGAGAATTGTGAACACTGATACCACGGAAAGGATACACACAGCCGCAATTATCAGAACGAAACCAATCTTGACAGATTTCACAGTGGATCACTAAACCGTCAGCAAATCAATCTATGCTATAAAGCAGTAAGGGGGATCCCGCCACATGAATTAAGCAACTATCTTCCCAATTGTCAAGACTGATTCGTTTCTAGAATTACACCATGCCTTGAAATTCATGCGATTAGTGTAGAATGACGCAATCGGAGTAGTGGGAGAATTTGATCTACGTCTACGTTGGATCGTATGTTCATTTTTGCCACTTTGATTTCGCCCGAATCTTCTGCCTCTTTTACTGCGTCGATTACGGACTCGTCTAGGTTCTCGTCCTGAACTACTTTCTTTTCAAAGTTTGGTTCAACTGGAAAACTTACCCACAGGTGCTCATCGAAATGAACCCATACCAAGTCAGATCCTCGCACTCGATATACGGGGCACCATTCTCCTTCTATTTCGTCAATCTCGATGGATTCTTCAGTCTCTGGAAGAGCGAGTAGTGCAGGTCTTAGCGTAGTAAAGTACTTCTTCTGTTTCGAATTTATTTTGGCCATGAATTCGCGCATCAATTCAAAGCAGGCCTCGAGACAGCTTCAAGGTCAAGCATCGGACTATTTGAATCTGCGTATCCATGGATTATGGGATTGATGAGGTTGCGATATGGTCAGGATCAGGATAGTGTGGCGTAGGCTTCCTGAAGTTCTGCCATAAACCTGTCATGCCATCGTGTGAAGCCTTCAGGAGATTGAGGGTAGTTTGCATATTGCTCGATTAATTGCCTGCTCTTCCTGGCGGTGTAGCGAAGGCCTCTAGCTAACGCGAGTCGTGGAAGGGCCCAGAGGAACTTTGTGGGGCTACCGTAGCTCACTCTCTTGAACTCTGGGTGTTCTCTTCTGGTTATGCTTTCTACGTCGTCTTGGCCGAGAAAATGTTTCATGCCATAGTTCAAATCTTCGTTCGTAAGCGTCTGTAGGAACCTTCTTAAAATCTCGAAGCTTGCCATCCGGTGCCCGTATGTTCTTACGTATTCCGTGTTAAACTTCCACAGGCCTTCTTCAGATACGTCATTCGCTTCTAAGGCATCAGCTATCACGGAGCCTGCGATCGCGCTAGCGTATATTGCTGGCCCTATTCCTCCAGCGTCTATTGGTCGTGGCATCCAGGCGGCGTCGCCTACGATCATGTACCCGTTAGCAACCATGCAGTCGTTTTGTCTCCGAACAGGTACCTGCCAATTTCCTTTCGCGTTCCCTTCGTCATCGTACCCTCCGGCTAACTTCCAATTTTTAATGACTGGATTCAAATTAACATATTCATCAATCAAGGATTGGAGAGTATCGTTCTTCCCGAGTTTATTGTTTCTAGCGAGTAAGGCGCGTCTCTGGACTCCCAGGCCGATGTTCACCTTATTCTCGCCTTTCGGGAAGACCCAGGCATATCCTCCGGGGGCGATCTCCTGGTCAAGGTGGATTATGCAATAATCAGGATTGAAATAGCTCTCATCTTCTTTTGCGACTTCAAAGGTGAGGATGTATCGACCGGTTGATTCCATATCATTCTCTTTGTCAATCTCTTTCTCGATGTAACTCCTGATTGGTAGGCTTGTTCTGAGGCGTGAGGCTGAACCGGTAGCATCAACAACAAGGCGGGCGGTTTTCTTGATTGTGGAGTTATCTCTTGCGGATCGACAGTGGATTCCTCTTATGAAGCCGTTCTCGGCGATCAGGGAGTCGGCGTAGGTTTCAAATAGAAATTCGACGCCGAGCTTCTCTGCGTCCTTCACTTGTCTCTGCGGCAAGAGCTTTCGGTTAAGCACATACCCTTCGCCGTCAAACACTGCCTTCGACGAATGATCTGGCGAGTATGCTAGGACTCCGTGAACTTTCTTCTCAAGCTCCGGCTTGTCGTATCGTATGCCCACGTTTGATGCGAGATAGTCAAGGCTGTTCTTGCTTACTGCGTCTCCGCAAACCCATCCGCTGCCTGTCTTCTTACCAGCTTCCGATCGTGAATTCCTATCAACCACGAGTATTCGGAGTTTCTGTTTTGAATGATGGGCGGTTGAGGCGGCTGTGATGAGGCCTGCAATTCCGGCGCCCGCGATTATTACGTCGTACTCAAAGCTCATTGAAAGTTGACACCGTTCGAATCTTGCGAGTGCTCTAAGGTGGGTTGTTCACACAAAAACGTTAAGGTTGTCAGTATGGTGGAAATATTTTGCATACTGTACAGTAGTTAGAGCTAAAAAATAGAAAGAAGGGGAAGGGACAGGAAGAGCGTACTGCTGCTGTTTACTTGCCTTGGATCATGCCATTCTCGATTGTTAGTAGGTCTGAGGATGGGGTATTCAGCGCGCCCAGAGGGCAGCCGCATCCTGCGGAGTGGCCTTTACCTTTTCGCAATGCTCCCTTGTAGAGTCCCTGCTCTAGGGTTGTCTTGTGTTCTCTCTCCCATTGTTCTATGGGGATTCCGTATTTGGGTTGGATTGCGTCTCTATACCATTCTGGTATGACGTTGAATGCACAGAAGGGTATGATTCTGAGGTCTGGGCTGAGATAGTGGATGTCGCACCGTCTTAGTCGTTCTTCGTCGTGGTTGTACTTGTCCATGAAGTGCCTCATGCCGAGGAACATTGACTTGTGGTGAAATGCACCCAACGCGCTATAATCGTTCTTGACTAGTGCGTTGAACAGCATCTTGCTTAATGCAAGTCCCTTTGGTTGTTTGCTTCGGTCGATGAATGTCCCTATCTTTGCGAGCACTTTGGCGACAACCAGGTACTTGTTGGTTCCGCTCCTCAACTCGTCGGATTTTTCTTCCAAATACTCCAGCATGCCTTCTAGGTCAACGAAGGAGGCGAGTGGAACGAGTTTGTTGCCGTCCTTGAATACGTAACTGCCTGCGCCGCATGCGAAGTGGATTGAGAGTTCGTATCGCGGTCGTTTTGTGAGTGCTTCAACGAAGTGTGTTATAGGAACGCAACTGGGGACTGGGAACCACGATTCTTTTGTCACTTCACCGTTTGTCTGTTCTTCAATGCGTTCGATACAGTCAGGGATTGTTATTCGGTATTTTTCACGTTCAGATTTTGATAGTCTGCCAGTAAGTGAGACTGGTTGGAAGTTCACGGCGTGAACTACGTCCATATTGCGTTGTCCGAATCGAATGAGACCTCCCAATTCATGATCGTTGATTGTCTTGATGACTGTTGGAACTAGGACGACGCCTAATCCTGCTTGTCTACAGTTTTCAATAGCTATTGGTGCTTCCCAATGGTTCTTGGGGTTGGTTCGTGGAGTGACCCCATCGAAGCTCATGTAAACAGTGTTGACTCCAGCTTTCCTTACTCTCCTCGCTACGCTTTGGTCTTGAGCCATGCTGATTGCATTGCTGTTCAGCTGGATGTGTTCAACTCCCTCTTCCTTGCATATTCTGATAATATCTTCTAAATCGGTGCGTAGGGTGGGTTCTCCACCAGTAATCTGGATGGCATTGCCTGGAACGGGTCGTTCAGCGCGGAGTACCTTCACCATCTCTCGAATCTTTTCCTGTGTTGGCTCGTAAACATACGCTCCCTCGACACCTTTCTTAGCATAGAAGAAGCAGTACCAGCACGTGAGATCGCACCTGTTTGTAATAACAAGGTTCGTCAATCCCGAGTGACTAAGGTGGCTTGTGCAGAGGCCACAATTCGTTGGGCAGGCACACTTTTCCAACGGGATGTTGGGGTTCTCGATACCTTTTCCATTATGTGAGAATTTTGCAAATTTATAGTACATATCAGCTGATCCGAAATAGAGTTCTTCAACCTCGCCATGATCTGGGCAGGTTTTAGCTATCCAAATCTTGCCGTCACGCTCGTAGACGTGGGCTGGTAGGATCCTGTTACAATCTGGGCATATGCTTCTTGTCTCTCGGATCTGCTTAGTCTCGCTCCTTTCTAGCTGAATAGTTTCCAGTTTTACCACCGTTAGTGAATTAACGGGGGGTAGGTTTTCATGTATATTAATTGTTTCCAAACGAGAACTAAGGTGAAACGTGGGTTTCCTATCTAGGCCTATTGAAATCATCCGGAGGGAGGCACATATTCCCGACAACCTCTTCCGCTGATGAGTATTGGAGATGCGACAAGGCCCTAAGTCTTCGAACAAGTCAACGACCACCGTCGTTAGAACAGTGATGCCCATGGATGCCAATGTTGAGGTATTTTTACGTCCTTGGTGGCGCAATATTGAGGCTGATCGATGAGGTTGCTCCGATCACAGCTTAACATGCTCGCAACAACGTTGACACAGGATAAGCATGGTAACCCAGTAGTGGTTCCGCCACTAAAATTAGAGACCGCTGAGGAAAAAAGGCAATGGGCTGGACTTGAGTTAGAAGGGGGACTCGACTGGGAGGATGTTTGAAGGCGAGCGTGAGCTAAACTAACGTTCGGAAAAGTTCAAGAACGCTCGATTGCCTAGCTGAAACAGAGTGAGTTATGATGCCGATTGGTGTGGTAATTACATTCGACGATGCGGAGAACAAGGCATGGATTACTGTTTCAGAAATCGACCTTGACCATTTCATTGGACATGAAGCAAGTTTTGCGTTCTCGAAAACGAAGGACTTTAAGGGTAAGGTAATCGGGGTAGAGACAGACTTCTTAGTTGTAAAGTTCGAAGAGCAACCCCTAGGCCTAGGGCAGGGTAGTCAAGTCTCTATCGCAGACTAGGCGGAGCATCGTTACCTTCATCTGGAGAGCCACTTAATATGATACGGTCTGCGCAAAGCACATCTTAGAATGAGGCCCTAGACGTGATTCGAAATCTTGACCGAGATTGGCGAGAACGGGTGGTCAAGAATAACCTTGATCTAATCATACTCAGGCTCTTGCGCTCGCAGCCGCGATGGGGGTACGAGGTCAATACAGCCATCAGGGATCAATTTCGAGTCTACCTTAGCGCTGGAACATTATACCCACTGCTACATTCTCTAGAAGAGAGCGGCTACATTCAAGGAGAATGGGAGTCCGAGAAAGGAAGAAGAGGGCGTAGGATTTACAAGATTACCGAGAGCGGTATAAGTTTTCTACAGTCCGGAGAGAAGGCTACCACTGAACTTGCTAAGATTATTCAAGCTCAGCATGATTCAAAGCCTGAATGAATTCGAAAGCAATATCAATGAAGATCTCGTTTCCTGAGGCGATAACAATGCCCAATAACAATCCAGCCGCGTCGACGGTTAAATTCTTCAAGAAGAACCCGGCAGCGAGAGTGATTCTACTTATCCTGATACTGTTTGCTGCAACTTATGGTAGCGTCGAAGTACTTCGAATCATCGTACATACGGAATCACCCTTAATGGTTGTTTCATCAGAGAGTATGGTTCCAACATTGAATGTTGGAGACATAATCTTCGTTAGAGGCGTTGACGCGAGTTCGGTCAAGGTCGGCACGATCATTATCTTCCATAGCCCATACGACTACCAGATGCCCATAGTGCATAGGGTCCTGGCAATATCTAACGATGACAATTCTCTCTTCTTCCAAACAAAGGGTGACAATAATCCTGCCCCAGACGGGTGGAAAGTCCCCGCGAAGAACCTGATGGGCGTATACGTTGCCAAACTACCATATGTTGGCTTGATAAGTCTGGAACTTCGCGGGCCTCTAGGAGTCACTTTGATCATAATACTCATCGCGTTGATAGTAGCAATTGAGTATAGTGAATCTAAATCCTCGAAACGTAAATCTAAATCCTGAAGTTTGTCTAGTCGCCGGTAGTAACTAATTCTCCGACTATCGCAGTATGCGTTCGAATAACGCCCTCAATGTTTTGAATATTATTGCGAACCGTTCCGGTCAGGTTGTTGATGTCTGAGGCTTCAACGTAGGCGATTATGTCGAACATGCCGGTGACAGGGTGAGCAGTCTTAACTCCTTCAATCTTCGATATCTTCTCAGATATCAATCTCGATTTTCCAGGCGCGATCTTGAGAAGGACGTAGGCGCCTATCTTTCTCTTATCCGACATGGTTCCCTACTCACCCATACGTGATCAGGACTTTCTCTTCAAGCGTGTCCTGAAGCTTCGTAACAGCTCGATGAACCTCTGTCTCCATCTTTGCGCCTGTGCAGACTAGTTTTCCACTAGCGAATAGTAGAATTACAACCTTCGGATCATCCATTCGATAGATTAGGCCTGGAAACTGTTCCGGCTCATACATTGTGCGTTTCAACGAGTATGTTGACTTTTCCAAGTCGATATAGCCTCCCAAACCCGCGGAGGCTACGATATTTTGGATCTTAATCTCAGGCTTACCCAGAATGACAATTCCGTTACGCTTGAGCTCGTCCACAACCTTCATGACAGCCTTATGCGCTTGCCGCTCCGACTTGGCCCCAGTACAGACCATCTTACCCGAACTGAAGATCAGAGTTGCAGTCTTGGGCTTCTTTAATCGATACACCAAACCCGGAAACTGTTCAGGCCGATATTCGACGCCAGGGAAGACACGGACAATAGAGTTCAGGTCAATATTCTGATGGAGAGTTGCTGAAGCGACCACATTCTCGATGTTGATGAAGACTTTCTTTACCGGCGCCGACACCTTATATAAACCCTAAATAAATGCCTAAACCTTCTCCATATATAAGCACTCTTTAAAACGTGGCTTTAGCTGGGCGCCTAATGTTTCGAAACGTTCCGAAACCGTTCCCTAACCTCATCTCGGTATGCTCTACCCTCATAATTGGCTTTCATGTAGGCTTCAATGTCGTCCCTGTTACGACATCCTCGCCGGATGAGGTCATCAATAGCTTGAACGGGGGGAATTTGCGGTACACCTTGGGATGCCGTTGATGCCTCTCCACCTTCGCC
>CAYWMG010000030.1:0-2352 GCA_964459245.1 uncultured Candidatus Bathyarchaeia archaeon | reverse complement strand
CTGCATCACGCCAGTCATCTCGACATCATTCAACTCGTCAGATCTTTTCTTGATCTCCATTATCTTCATGAGCGTCTTCTCAACCTCCGGGAGAAGCTTATTCGCTTGTGAAGGAGTGAAGAATAAGGGCAAGGTTAACCTCTTTCCAATTCTCAACTGGAGAATTATAACTTTGCACCTAACAGCAACAGGTTCCAAAGTTTGGAGCAGAGAGTTACTTGAAGAATCTCGACTCGCTCACCTCGCTACTTGCAAAGCGGGAATACCACATGTTGTTCCCATCTGTTACGTATATGACGGAAAGAACATGTACACCCCAGTTGACGAAAAGCCAAAGCGGTCGAAACCTCGAAACCTTCGCCGTCTAGTCAACATCTCTGCGAACCCACACGTCTGCATCGTCGTAGATCATTATGAAGAAGACTGGAAGAGACTGAAGTTCACGATCTTACTTGGAAAAGCGAGGATAATAACGAGAGGCAGAGAGTACCATGGGGCGATACGTCGTCTTAGAAAGAAATATTCACAATATCGGTCAATGAATCTTGAGAGTTGCCCAATCATCAAGATATCACCCTCTAAACTAATCATATGGAACTCGAGTTCTAGTCCAACGCATACAAAAGTCTATTACTAGTTGTATGTGGCGTTACAAAACTGATCGGATCGAACCATCGTGTCAAACCATTCACCTGATTCATTCCAATCCCGCGAGATCGCAGTAATGGGTAGTTTCTTCTTCTGCGAAGTCTGCAACACGATATGTGAATTTGGAGATCCGGTGTGGGAAGAACATCAAGGATCACTGAAATTTCATAAGATGAAGCGTATGCTCATACTACGTTGCTGGAATTGTGGAAACACAGTAATTGATGCGTACGCAGAGTATTCCCCAGAACGCAACCAATTCTGGTGTCGAAATTGTATTGAGAATGTCGGATATCTAACCTTTAGAACACCGCCGGAAAAATCAGTCAATCGAACCTAAGAAGTCTAGCATTGTGTCCTAGAAAAGTCATCCACGAACGCGAGCGTATTTTGCACTCATCGTGACTTTGCGTACGTCAATTGATGATGTCGCGTAGAGTAAAATAAACGGTTCTGGCTTCGAACTTTCACCAGCGAGGATTGATCCTGAGCTACTTCCAAGATCAGCGAAATACACTTCCTCGGCTCCCAAACTGAATATTGCCGCATGAATCCTTGACGGAATTATCCTCACCCTGCTATCGTAGTGTTCTATCTCTCTCTCTTCAGTTGATGACCAAACAACTAGCTTAGAATCGTGTGGCTTGCGTCTACCGAGCAAGTATACATTCTTTTTCTCTATGGCAAATGAACCGAGGCTACCTGTTAGAGTCTGTCGAGAGTCTTTGTAAAAGAGAGGAGTCGTTCGACCAATTATAATGATTACGGGATCGATTGTGCCACTAATTTTGTATGGTTCGTAGACCTTGATAGACGAGTCTCCATACTGAGCCGAATACGAGCTGTAGGCTTCATCGAATGATGGGTATTTGGTCTTAAAACTGGCCACTGCTTCCGTGAGCATCGATTGAAACTGTGCTAAATCCATCGGTACCCGAACCATAACATGCGAGTTAGATAATTAAAGGCTGATAAACGGTTAAAGTTGAACGTCAACAACTAATGATAGTTAAGTTCACCGTCAACTAATCGAGCGCATTCAGTGAACTTGTGTACTGATGAATGTTTTTCGTCGAAGATATGGATTACATTATATCCTTTCGATTTGAGGAGATCAGATATCATCGATCTGTGACACCGCCAGTAAAGTAGCTCCGCACACATTATGGCAACGCTCCCTTTCAATGTTAGATTCTTCAATTCGTTGAATCCTTCAAGAAAGGATGAGTTTTCCATATAATCGGCGTAGTTTCTGAACCCTCTATTCTTCCAGGAAATATTCTTTGACTTGTCGCCCAAACCCTTTCTCCTGCCACCAAGTCTCTCTAACCATACGTAATCGATCTTATGCCTGTTCAGCTCCAGTTGGATTGTGTCGGTGTTGAATTGTGGGTTTGTCCGCGATCTCGGGTAACTGCGGACATCAGCAAGTATGTTGGTATTGTAGGATTCTAAGATTGCAATTAACCGGTTTAACTCTCTAGTCGAGTGTCCAATGGTGAAGATGGTAGTAAGTGACAAAGCGGATGTCTCTTACCGCATCATGTCTACGCCATGTGTAGCGGAACGCTAGTCGTATATCGTAAGCGAATACGACTGCGGGTCAACGAAAGCCTCGATAATGCTCGGCCCGTCTTGAGTCAGGCTCCACCCCAGTGCGTCGGACAACTCGCGCGTGTTACTGGCTGGACGGCAAGGCACGCC
>CAYWMG010000029.1:0-3564 GCA_964459245.1 uncultured Candidatus Bathyarchaeia archaeon | reverse complement strand
AGCAACCCTCTCCTAGACGCGTAACCCTCAGCGTAACTGGATTCAGTGAAGAAGCTGGAGAATGCTTGGGTCGTCTTCTCAATTATGCCCTTCTTGCCCGGCCCTGTCAGCGTGCAACATGGGCAAGGACCAGCGAGTGAGCCCTGGCTCAACCATTCAGGAAGCATCCGAGCCCCGCGCCTTCTGATCTAGGATTCGGGTTCTGAAAGGATGGTCTTTGATTTGGCTCGGTAGACTCCGAAAAGCCCAAACCCGAGCACGGACACGCCTATGACCGCCGCGAGAATGTACGCTAAGCTGAGTTGCGTGAACGTGGTAGCGCCGGGGACGCTGTAGTCCTTGAAAGGAGCATTGTACACTCCCTCCAAACTCGTGAGCCCCGCCGGAGGCGACATCCCAAAAATCGCTTCTAAATCAGACGCGCTCCATTCCGCAAACGCCGAACCCGGAGCCAGTAATCCAAGCGGGACCAGCACAACCAACACAGCAAGCAATAACCAAAGCCTTCTGAAGACTGAATGCTCCGCAGGCTTAGCAGTCGGGTGGACGCCTCCCACACCCATGTCTGCGTTTAGGTCGGGGATGCTGTTAGCTATCGATGGGGCTAGGATTGATGGGTCGGAACGCATTATGTAGGAAACCAAGAACCCCGTCGCGGCCGCATCCACGAAACCGAAAACAGCCATGTGAGAGATCAACATCGCCGGAATCGTCACCGAAAGTGGGAAAGGAGCATACAGCGGACTCCCGTTCGCAGTATGGTACAATATGGGTTGAACGCCTAACTCGATGGCACAGCAAAGAGCAGCCACGTTCAACCCAATGTAGGCGGACGCAGCAGCTGCAAGCCAACGTCGACGGGAAAGAAGTGGAGCACGAGTGGATAGCACCTTGTAGACGTAGTAACTGACGAAAGACATCACCAACCCCATGTTGAATGAGTTAGCGGCGAAGGTGGTTATGCCACCGTCACCAAACAGAAGGCATTGGATCAGCAAAGCGCCAGTCACACCTAGGAATCCGAACCAAGGCCCCAAAGTCAACGCCAAGATAGCTGCTCCTACAGCATGTCCCGTTGTTCCGCCCGGCGCGGGAAAGTTGAACATCATTATCACGAAAGAGAAAGCAACCCCAAACGCAAGCCAAGGAATCTGCTTCGTCTTCAAGTTCTTCTCGACTTTCCTAGAAGCAAGTAACCACATTGGGATCATGATTATGTAGAAAAATATGAAAGTCGACGGCCCCAAGTATCCATCCGGAATATGCATCCGCAACCGCCAGTATTACGTTTTGTAATAATCGTATTACTTAAGCTGTTGGATTGAAGTGAACTCGCGATAATTACGCTATGAAACAACTCCCTCGCAGCGTATTGATTCGAAGCCGAAATCATGATATTCTTAATGTCGCGGCTAGATTAGCGGCGCAGCGTTCTTGGTGAAAGTGGATAGGTTCAGTTTTTCAACACCACCGAAACTGATGAAAGAGTTTGATGAGTCGCTCAGAGCAATAGGGTATAGGGACCGATCCAAAGGATTGCAGGTAGCGATGCGCAACTTCGTGACCGAGTATGCCTGGAAAGGAGAAAAAGATAGGCTTGGAGCAGGGGCGGTCTTGCTAATGTACGATCACAGAACTCACGGGCTCCAAGAAGCATTGACTGAAGTTCAACACCATTACCGTGACACCATAAACTCCACCACGCACGTTCATCTTGATGAATTTCGCTGCTTAGAGATAATCTCGGTAAAAGGTAGATTGGAAAGAATTCAGGTCATGGCTAAGGAACTTATGAAAACAAGGGGCGTTTCACAACTCAAATTGTCAACAGTCGCCTTATAAGGCTCATGAATCTACACCCGCAGAAGAGCGGTAACCCTCGTAGCACTAATACTTGGGGCGTCTTCACCTAGCTCGTGACTAATGACTTCTCCAATTCTGTTGATTACGCAAGACCAATTGGACAAAAGAGGTAAACGAACGATATGCACGAATGGGCATTAGCGGAAGGAGTAGTCTCCACAGCAGACAAGATAGCCGAGGAGGAAGGACTCAAGCAGATTCTCGAGGTCACCGTGAAAATTGGAGAGCTTCAACAAGTTGATTATGAGATTTTCAAGTTCGCATTGGAACAGTTGCGAACAAACAAAACAGCTGAGGCGAAATTCATCCTCGAAACCGTTCCTGCGACACTTAGGTGCAGAGTCTGCGGGGAGAAATGGGGATTCAACGCCGAGGAAATCAGCACAGAAAAAAACGAGGCCATCCACTTCCTACCCGAAGTGGCCCACATTTACCTTCAATGCCCCAAATGCAAGAGTCCCGACTTCGAAATAACCGAAGGCCGAGGTATCTGGCTAGGGCACATTAAGGGAACGAAGGAAGATGCCCGACCCTAGGCTTGAGGTAATCAGTCGCCGCCTCGCACATGTGAGAAGAATCGTTGCCGTAAGTAGCGGTAAGGGCGGAGTCGGTAAAAGCGTGACTGCAACAACCCTCGCTCTGATTCTTGCTCAGCGAGGTTTCCGGGTTGGATTATTGGACCTGGACTTCACCAGCCCGTCAACTCACCTAATTCTTGGGGTCGGGAATCTCGCTCCGAAAGAAGAGAAAGGAATCATCCCACCGCTAGCCCACGGCCTCAGGTACATGTCCATCATTCACTACTCCATTGACGAGCCTGCGCCCTTACGTGGCGAAGACATATCCAATGCCATCATCGAACTGTTCGCGATCACCCAGTGGGGAGACCTAGACTACCTGGTGGTGGACATGCCGCCCGCCATAAGCGACACCACCCTCGACATAATCCGGTTGATAAGCGATGTCAAGTTCCTACTAGTCACCACGCCATCCATAGTGGCCTTCGAAACAGCGAGGAAACTGGTGACGCTGCTGCGCAGTCTGCGAGTCACTGTATTGGGAATCGTCGAGAATATGATAGTAAGTCCGTCAAGTTCCACACGCGAGAAGATTGAGCAGTTGGGCACTCAGTATATCGGAGCCGTCAACTACGACTCAAAGCTTGAGGAGTCCTTGGGAGACGTCAAAACACTGCTGAATACGCGGTTTGCCGAAGCCATCGAACTCGTCGCGTCAAGTGTAGAACGGCTTTCAGGCTCATGAAAGCAGTTCAATCATAACTGCCTCTCATGACAGACCTGGGCAGGTTGGACGGAGCTGATTGCGTCCAGCAACAAATCAGCTCCCTCACCTCGCTGAAGGATCTAACAGACTGTTGCCGCGGCCACACTTCTACGCAGGATGAGACCGATGTTCTTGAGAAAGAGTGTTCAGGGTGTGACGATTACGTAGCCGTCCATGTAACCCGTCACTCCCATTCCTAGACCGCAAGGAGCCATGCACATGTACTCATACACCACTGGGGTCGTGAAGGTGTACATGAATGTGACAACCGTGTCTGGAGGCAAGGGAATGCTGACGTTTAGACTAGGGATCGTAAACGTATGCCCTACAGGAAGCTTAGGCAGCGTCTCTCCCCTACTGTAATGTAGGGCAACAAGTCCGCTCGTCGTATCATTATACACGGTAAAGTCGGTTGAC
>CAYWMG010000028.1:0-2355 GCA_964459245.1 uncultured Candidatus Bathyarchaeia archaeon | reverse complement strand
CAACCGATCATATGCTACGACCAAGAATGTTCTCCTCAACATCGCTGGTCGCGCGGCAGAAACAGGAAAAATAATCGGCCAGGACATTACGGATCCGGAGATCGAGTTTGTCAGCTTGGCCAAGTCCTGCCATGCTTTCGCGGAAAAGGTTGAGGAACCAGAGATGCTACAAGCCGCCCTTCAAGACGGGCTAGGTGCAATCCGGAATGGGGAACCCGCCCTAATCGACGTGCGTACCAAAAGCTTCGCGGACTACTCCTAAGACACAAGAATGGGTCTGAGAGCAACTTCGGAAGTTACCTCAATTTCCTGAAGGGCGCTGGGTAATAGGATGCCTGGGTGGTTGTCCGCAAAGAACCCTCGCCACCTCTTCTAATGCGAACTTTCTCAAGTTTGAAACAGCCTTCTCGGAGGCGAATGCTATGTGTGGAGTAAGGATGACGTTTTCGCATTTTAGAATGGGCTCGTCGTCGTTCGGAGGTTCTTTATCTAGAACGTCCAGCGATGCGCCGGCGATCTTGTTCTCTTGGAGAGCCTCCACCAGTGCTGCCTGGTCGATTATCTTTCCTCGTGAGGTGCTAACGATGAAAGACGTGGGTTTCATAAGTTTCAACTGATCCCTCCCGATTAAGTGATGAGTCTGACTTGTGAGGAGAGCGTTGATGGAGATAATGTCCGACCTATTCATTAGCTCGGGTAGATCCACTAACTCAACACCCATCCTTGAACAGATGCTGCTTGGAACAAATGGGTCGTAGACCAATATCTTTCCCACTTGGAATGCTTGCAGTCGTTCAGCTACTTGCCTGCCGATTCTACCGAAACCTACGATGCCAATAATCTTGCCGTCGAGATGTGTTATTGGCATCAATCTACGCCACGTGGACGCACCATACTTTCTCCAAGACCCATCCCTGGCGAACCTATCGCCCCAGGTCACTCTCCTAGCCATCGCAAGTATGAGAGCCATGGTGTGCTCGGCGACTTCGAATGTCATGTAATCCGGTACGTTGCAAACAACGATTCCCTTCTCGCTCGCAGCCGGCACGTCGACATTGTCGTACCCCATTCCACACACAACTATCACTCGTGCCCTCTCAAGATTGTTAATGATCCGTGCATCTATGGGAGCGTAGACGCAAATGATGGCATGGGCTGTCCTTGTAATCTTGAGAATTTGCTCGGGATCATGTGTTTGAAACTTCAGTACGTTTGCACCTATCTTCGAAGAACTTCAAACTCGTCAGGAGCAAAGTCCCCATCGGCAATTACGACCTCAAATTTCGAGTCCAAAATTCACAACTCCACATATCGGTTCCGTTGTTGGGCATTCTGGTCTCATCCGTGATGCAAATGGATTGCCTTCAAACGCGGATAGTGGTAAATACGACTCTTACGCGTTAAAGACACGAGCCCTCTTGTACCTAGCCGAAGAGTTTGCCCACTTTGCTGTCGACACAAAGTATGAAGAAATTTCTGAGGAGGCGAAACGTAAAGCCAAGCAATGCATACTTGACACTTTGGGCGTCACGTTAGCGGGTTCGGTCGAACCCATCTCCAAGCCCGTTAGAGAATACATAGACGTAGTCGGAGGCAAACCACAATCCACCATCGTCGGCCTAGGCACGAAGACATCGGCTCCACTCGCGGCCTTTGCGAATGGAACATTTGGCCATGTGCATGACTATGACGACTTGACGTATATTTTCATTGGACACCCATCAATCGTAGTCATTCCCGCGATCCTAGCCCTAGGGGAAGTTCTGAAATCTAACGGAGCGGACATAATCACTGCCTTTCTCGTGGGCACCGAAATTCAATGGAAAATAGGAGACGCTATGGTTGCATCGGGAAACCATTACACAAAAGGCTGGCACTCTACGGGCCCAATCGGAACATTAGGAGCTGCTGCCGCGGCCGGAAAACTTCTTCATCTCGACTCAGAAAAAATGGCGTACGCGATCGGCATAGCCGCGACCGAAGCTGCCGGTATCAGAGAACAGCTAGGTACTATGGGCAAAGCCTTCAACGCAGGGAGAGCCGCAGAAAACGGCGTAGTGGCTGCGATGCTTGCGGAAAGAGGCTTCACGAGCGCAAAAAGCGCACTTGAGGGGACTATGGGGTTCTTCCACCTAATGGCAGACGAGTACGACCTAAACAAGGTACGTGACTTCGGCAAGCCGTGGGGAATTCTGGAGGCCACAACTCCTAGAGGTCATCATTTCAAGCTTTATCCCTGCTGCGGAAGTGGAGACGGATCAATAGACGGGATGTTCTCGCTCGTGAAAGAACATGACATAAAATCAGAGGATGTAGAATCCGTCGAACTATTTCTACATGAAAAGAAGGTAAACA
>CAYWMG010000027.1:0-2547 GCA_964459245.1 uncultured Candidatus Bathyarchaeia archaeon | reverse complement strand
CCATATTCTTCAGCGAGTTTCGCTACGGAAGCCACTTTATGCAGTGACTCCGTCGGAGCCATTCCCATCCCAAACCTTACCATTAGTCATCTCTCACAACAAGAACGAACAGGAGACACATATCCTAGAAGTATAATATTCCTTGCATAGTTCTCCGAAGGCTCAATCCATCTGGATTGCCGCCTTCGGATTCTCGTTTCTAGCGGCTGTTTTGTATTCGCGCGTCGAGGTTTGCTGTTTATTCGTGGAGGTTGCTTTCACGTGTCCTAAGTGGATGAAGCAGGTTCAATCGCTCTCGAATGACCAAGCAACAGTCAAGGTACCGTTGTTCCGACCTTAAAACTGGTTCGCGTATTTTAGGCAGTGGTACGTTCACTTCTTGAAGAATTGTTCCCGGTCGATCGGAGATCACTAGCACGCGATCTGCTAGGAAGACTGCTTCTTCAATATCATGCGTGACTAGGACGGCTGTGACTTTGAGTTTCCTAATTACGAAGTTCAGTTCAGTTTGAAGAATTTCCTTCGTAATCTCATCAACGCCCGTGAAAGGTTCATCCATCAGTAACACGTTGGGTTCATGAACCAGAGCTCTTGCAATTGCTACGCGCCTCTGCATTCCTCCGGAAAGTTCGATAGGGTAGGCGCGTTCGAATCCAGTCAAATTGACGGTTTTTATTAACTCAGCAATCTTTTCGACATTCTTCCTGCCCAACACTTCAAGGGGCAGTTTGATATTATCGTAGACGCTTCGCCATCGCATAAGGCTCGAATCTTGGAATATGAAGCCGACAAAGTTATCTCCTTCTTCCTTGTCTCGATCAATCGTACCCGTACTGGGAGTTTCGACGCCTGAGATCATTTTTAGTATTGTTGATTTTCCGCATCCACTAGGACCAACCAGGCTGAGTACTTCTCCGCTGTGCAGGTCAAAGGAAACGTTCTTGATCGCTTCTATCATTTCTCCAGTTAGGGTTTCGTAGTTCTTACTCACATTCTTCAATGAGACAAGATTGGCTGTCAATGCTACTTCTTCCTGTACCACGGCATAAGGAGGTAGGAAGCTAGTTCAATGCTACCATACAGAGTGATACTGAGTATCCCAAGAAGGGTGAATGCTGCGAATGCTAGCGCCGTATCGAAGGTGTTCTGAGCGTTTATGATAAGAAAGCCTAGCCCCATTGTTGAACTTACGAATTCCGATATGACTGAGCCAACGACAGCGCCGAGTGCTCCTAGTCGAAGGCCAATGAAAAGGTTTGGAGTTGAGTTAGGAAGACGGACTTTATAGAAGATTTGCCACTCGCCTGCTCCAAGCGTCTTCATCAGATAGACTAGATTCTTATCAATGTCAACGAGTCCAGTTGAGGTACTCAAGACGACTGGGAAGAAGCTTAACAACACAACCATAATTATTCTAGAGATATCGTTGAATCCCAAAAGAATGTAGATTAATGGAGCGATAGCAATTTTGGGTAAAGCTTCCGTAGCCACGATGTATGGTAATAGAGTCCTTCTCATTAGCGAGGATTCTGTGATCATGATAGCTAACGCTAACCCACCCATGGTTCCGAAGAAGAATCCGAACAAGATCTCCTTCAAGGTGGCCGCTACTTGGGCTGGCCACCCCACGTTCGATTGAAAGAACTCTTGAACTATCGCACTTGGCGCCGGAAGCAGAAAACGAGGAATAATCTCGTAGCCTGATACGAACTGCCAAACTGCTATTACGATTACGAAGATCGCGATGGCGCTTGCTCGATTCTTCAGTGAGGAAACGATTCTTCTCTTACGCGGACTGGATTGCATGATCGATCATGGCGCTGGATAGCCTCACTCATTCCTGGTACTGAATTTTTCGGATAAGGAAGAATGGGTTCAGGGGTGCTGCGCGAATTGATTCGTAAATATTGTGCTGGGGTCAATATTCCCTGTAGCCCCGAATACTTCCTGAGCCAACTGAATCACGCCCGTTACTTGCGCAGGTTCTCGCCAAGCAAGTTGGAGAGGCGAAAGCTGTTTCACTCTTGTAATGTCATTGAATGGCGATCCGTAACTAAAGTTCCAATCTAGCAGCATTGTGGCATAGGAGCCTGCAAACTGGAATGTTGGATTGATTTTAATGAAGTCAGCAACGCACAATGCTGTGTTGATTACGCAGAACTTAACACCTGACATGGTAGCGTTCACAATAGCCTTTACCACGTCTGGGCGACTATCAATCAAGCTCTTCTGTACTATGATCCCTTCACCGGTGGAGGGCATTCCATAGTCTGAGAGGAAGAAGTACCCCATCCGGTCGTGCATAGCTTGGGCTTGTTGATCTAAACCTCCGTAGGCAGCTGCAAATTGAACTATTGCATCAACTTTCTTGCTGAAGAGAGCTGGAGCGAGGCCTGGAAATCCTATGTTCTGAATATTCACCTTCCCATCTAATCCCTGTCGTTTCAGGAAAGCCCCAAACATTCGTGCGCTCAAGCTGCCCTGCGGTGTTCCAATGGTCTTGCCAACAAGGTCCTGTGCGTTAGAAATTCCGCTACTCTTTAGGTA
>CAYWMG010000026.1:0-2714 GCA_964459245.1 uncultured Candidatus Bathyarchaeia archaeon | reverse complement strand
GTCAAAGATGGATAAGTTGGTTTGTTGGTACGTGTCCACATTCCGAATACTCTAACCCTAAAACGGGTCAGAAGCATTATTCTGGTACTCGAAGTCATGTAGGCCGTGGCTAGTTTGATGCATAGCCTGTCCGAGAGCATGGTGAAGACTGTGAGCATCGTAGGGAACTTGGGTTTAACTGCAAGTCAAGAACTGCATGTTGTGGTGCTTACAGGTGCCGGCGTTTCCATCGAGAGCGGCGTCCCAATTTTCAGGGGCAAGGGGTCGATGTGGGAGATCCCGGAGGTGAAGAGGCTGGCGAGCAAGGCTGGACCGCCATGGAATACGAGGGAGACTTGGGAGTTCTATGAGTGGAGGAGGAGGCTCGTAAGCCAGTGCAAGCCCAACGCAGCCCACTACACCATAGTCGAGATGGAGAAGCACTTCGAGAACTTCCACCTGATAACCCAGAATGTTGACGGCCTCCACCTCAGTGCGAGTAGCAAAAGGGTTCTAGAACTTCATGGGAACATGTGGAGAGGAAGATGCGTGAGATGCGGTAGCTCCGTTGACCTACCAGAAACGCCTCTCGGAAGCATTCCGCCTTACTGCGCCTGCGGCGACTCTTTGCGTCCTGCCGTCGTCCAATTTGGGGAACCCCTAGATCCTAACGTCTTGAGCAAAGCCTTCGCTGCCTCCAGAGAGGCTGACCTATTCTTTCTCATTGGAACCTCAGGCGTCGTCTCTCCCGCCGCGCAAATGCCGCTCATCGCTCTTCAGAATGGAGCAAAAGTCATTGAGATAAACCCCGATCCCACCGTCCTGACACAATACGTGACATTCTCCCTCAGGGGAAAAGCAGCTCAAGTTCTTCCACGCTTATGGAGCGAACTTCGCCTACACAACTGCGCAAAGTAGTCAAGACAGGTCTCAGCCATCGAAAGAGTAGGCGAAGGCGCTACTCTAGAAGATGCAGTTAAATAGTCCATACGTCATTTTTTCTTATCTTCTATGATGGCCTTTCAGGCATTCTGATAAGTGACGATTCTTGACAGATGTTGGTTCATGAAACATCCAGGCCTGTTTTACTTAGCAAGACAGAACATTAGGCGCAGAGTATTCAGGACCATCATCACCATCGTTGCCATGGTCGCAATTATTGGAACATTGTTTGCGTCGCAAGTATTTGTGCAAGGGATTACTGGCGTTGTAGAAGTTGGAACTGAAAGGTTGGGTGCGGACATGATTATTGTACCCCTAGGAAGTGGACGAAGCGCACAGGCTTACTTGCTTACAGGGCAGGCGAACAGTTTCTACATGAATGACTCGGTACTGCAACAAGTGAGGGCACTACCAGAAGTTCAGGAAGCTTCACCCCAAATTTTCCTGACGACTTTGCAGTATGCCCCCTGTTGTGTTACGGGTAATCTTCAAGTTGTAGGAATTGATTTTCCAACAGACTTCACCATTACGCCGTGGTTGACTACGCCATTACGTAAGCCTCTTACTGCTTCTGAAGGAATTATTGGCAGCCAAGTCTTTTTCGTGTTTGGAGCGATTCAACCGTACTTCTTCGGGAAAACTTACACCATAGTTGGGCAGCTTGAGCGGATGGAGCTGGGCTTAGATAATAGTTTCTTTATCTCGCTAGATGCTGCACGGGAGATAATCCGGGCTAACAATATGGGGCTTCTTCCCAGAAAATTACCAATCACTGTTGGGGAGAATCAAATCTCGGATGTCGTTGTGAAGCTGAAGCCTGGAACAGACTTGGTTCTAGCGGCAAATCATGTGAAGAATAGTATACGAGGTGTCGATGTTATTACGACCTCTGATATGACCAGGACGGTTCAAAACGAACTAACGGGTTTGATTCAGAGTATTTACATTGCTGCGGGTGCGAGTTGGATAATAACTGTCGTACTGGTTGGGGCCATTTTCTCCATGTCCGTCAATGAGCGCAGTCGAGAGATTGGGTTACTTCGAGCGTTGGGTTCAACACGCCGTTTTGTTCTTGCACTAATCACGCTAGAAGGGACCATGTTAACGATCATAGGTGGAGTTTTGGGAATCATCGCCGGATGGATAATAATATACGATTTCGGCTCATTCACGTCATACGTTATGCAACTAACATTTGACTGGCCCAGCGTGCCTCAAATCGCAATATTGATTGTTGAGAGCATCGCAATCGCAACTGCAATTGGCGTGCTGGCATCTGCCTATCCAGCCTACAAGAGCAGTAGAATGGAGCCCTATGCCGCAATAAGACAAGAGTAGACAATGAATGATCCCCCTTCAAGGGTTTGACGAAAATTTATGCTAACCTCAAGGCGGTGGATCATTTCATGCACGTCTTCGCATGCACCAGCGTTGCAGTTTCCTGATATAGCGTTCTTTCTTCATGTAGGTACGTCGGGCTTCTCACCTTGTTGAGTGCCAAACATGTCATGGGATGGCAGACACTCGCCGTATCTGGAAAAAATGTTAAATGCAACTAAGTGAGGCTTTCGTCGATGAATTATGGTATCAAAGACTGACCTGCTGATTGGAATATTAGTCACTATTACTGGTATTGTCATGCATGAATTCGCTCCAACAAGCGTTGGCGGGGGAGGCTTCCTTCTGGCAAGGTTTGGAATGCAAGCTGGTCATTACACCGGCGCAGCGTTAGGTGTCCTCTTTGGGATTGTTGGGTTAGCATTGTACAAGAAGGTTAACAAGATAACCCTAGG
>CAYWMG010000025.1:0-1997 GCA_964459245.1 uncultured Candidatus Bathyarchaeia archaeon | reverse complement strand
GGCGACTAATTCTTGGCGCTGGCTTGGGCAGTAAAGAAAGCTGCGATTATGAAAGATTCGGAGTACCAGGGGATAACAGAATACTCGCAGAGAAGCTGGATGAATCGCTAGACATCATCTCCGGTCTCTGGACGGGCAAACCGTTCAGATACGCTGGCAAGCATTACACTTTGAACGACTCTGTCTTCTTGCCACATAAAGTACAGAAACCCAGAATTCCAATCTGGGTGGCAGGGTACTGGCCACACAAAGGTCCATTCAGACGCGCTGCAAAATGGGATGGTGTCATCCCTCTCCGATTTCCAGGAAACCTTCTAGAACCGGATGAACTCCTGACAGTGGTCGAATACATCAGGTCGCTAAGAGGGAGTGCGGATGACTTTGCTGTTGCCATAATCGGATCAACGACCAATCAACGAAGGAATACTGAAAAAGTAGAGCAATTTGCCAGAGCTGGAATGACTTGGTGGTTCGAGAATTTCTACGCGAAACGAGATTCTCCTGAATCCTTGAGGAGACTGATTCGCCTTGGTCCTCCACAGACAAAGTCGCAAACCTTGTAGACTTTTAAGAACATTCGAATATGCTTGGGAAACGTCGAATGAATTTGTCGCAGCCTGAAGAGTATCGTGAATATGTGAAAGGTCTGAACACGCGGAAATCTTGGGAATCGTACGTCAGAGCCAGCCGGCTAATACCTGGCGGTGGAAGTTCCAACGCGCAATGCGCGCCAACTTACCAGCCCTACCCACTGACGTTGCGAAAAGGTTCCGGATCGAAAGTGTGGGATGTGGACGGAAACGAGTACATAGATTACCTGCTTGGATTTGGTCCGCTTATCCTCGGACACTGTCATCCACGTGTCATACAAGCAGTGAAAGAACAGCTTGAGAACGGTCTTCAATATGCCATGCTAGATGAGCTTGAGATTCAGCTTGCAGAGAAAATTCACGAGATGGTTCCGAACGCGGAAAGGATCAGGTTCTCGATGACAGGAGCGGAGGCCACCATGCATGCGATAAGAATCGCGCGCGGTTTCACGGGAAGGGACAAAATCATCAAATTTGAAGGACATTATCATGGGGCGCACGATTATGTTCTACTAAATATTGTGGGCTCTCCTGAAGGCGCTTTAGGTTCCGAAATATCTCCATACAAGGTTCGTGCAAGCCCCGGTATCCCAGATGATACTATCAAGAACACAATAGTAATCCCCTGGAATAATCCAGAAATTCTCGAGAAAACCGTCCGCGCACATGCTCATGAGCTTGCTGCGATCATCATGGAACCGGTGATGATGGATATCGGAATCGCGCCTCCCGAACCAGGTTATCTCCAGGCAGCAAGGGAAATTACTCGCAAATATGATGTGCTGCTGATTTTTGACGAAGTCATTACAGGGTTCCGATTAGCTCCTGGGGGAGCTCAACAGCATTTCGATGTGAAACCCGATTTATCTTCCTTCGCAAAAGCGCTGGGGGGAGGTTTTCCCATCTCAGCTATCACAGGCAGGAAAGATATCTTCGATCAAGTGGGGCCGGGAAGGATAATGCATGCTGGCACGTTCAACGGAAATCCAATCTCTTGCGCCGCAGCATACGCAACTCTTACAGAATTAACTTCCAACGACGGAGCAAACTATCAACGAATGAACAAAATCGGCATGAAACTACAAGACGGACTCACGCAAGTTGTTGCGTCAAGTGGAGTGCAAGCAATTGTTCAAGGCATGGCACACTTAGGAGTCCAAGTTCTCTTCACTCCACTAAAAAAGATCAGAAACTACAGAGAATTCCTCACATGCAACGGAACCAAATACAATGTCTACCATAGAGAGATGTTGAAGAGAGGTGTCCTCTTTCATCCGTCACAATATCAGCATCTCTTCGTGTCGACCGCGCACACAGAAGATGACATTACCAGAACACTGAAAGCCGCCCAAGAATCTTTGAAAACCATTTCATAGATAGGAAAACTTTTGTAAAAATTAAACCAAA
>CAYWMG010000024.1:0-9153 GCA_964459245.1 uncultured Candidatus Bathyarchaeia archaeon | reverse complement strand
AGACTCCCTAACGTCACCATTATACTTCCTAACGAACTTCAACAGCACCCGCGCCGTTGGCTCATTCACAGCCACCATCCCATAACCCAAATAATCCAAAACCAAACGCTTAGCCTTCGCAACAACGACCTCCGAAAGCTGTCCATAGTCCAAATCCGCAAGAAACTCAGATAGAAGTCTGGTCTCGTTCAAAAGCACTGCACAAATTGAGTCTTATTACGACTCTATATAACCGTCGAGTCACAATCACAAGCATGGAACTCGGACCATTTTTAGAAGTCTTCTAACATATTTTCTAGATCTCAGATAAGCCCCATGACCTGATCAATAAACAGGTCACGACACATTAACCACTAAGTTCTGAACGCTTCTGATAATCTCTTAAACACTTGCTAAATCGAGGACTGTTCATTGGCATCTTATTTGTAGACGTCTACACCGTTTACGATCGCCGCAACAGATACTACCTAATATGTCATTATGTTCTATTGATCTGTGAAGCAAGAACAAGATTTTCTTATATATCTGCATGAAAGCACATTTGACCGATCTGAGTTGTTGACTGTTTGTAAGAGAAGAATATTTTGTGTCCTACTATTCTTCTTGGCAGTAGGAATGCTACATCCCGTTAGTGCGCAAGGAACTAAACTCTGGGGCGGAACGATGCGAGTGGCGTTTTACCAAGATCCAATAAACATCAATGGCATTTTGAAAACTTGGAATCCTGTCACTTACATTCACGGACTAACCCTAAATAGATTAGTAACTATGAGAGAAGGCTACGTGATGAAGGGGGACTTGGCGAAGAGCTGGTCTTTCTCGGACGACAAAAAGTCAATAACCTTCAATCTTAGAAACGATGTTTGGTGGTCTGACGGAGTCAAGTTTACGTCCGCTGACGTGAAATGGCATTATTTGATGTTGATGAATGGAAGTAGTGTTGCGAGGCCAGGTATGGTTGGTTTTGTTGGTGCAGACACGCCGGATGACTACACCGTTACGTTTAGGTTCAATATGACGAAGAACCACTTCAACCTACTGCTTCCCTTCGGCCTGTATGCGAACGGTGCTGATCAAGCAATAATGCCGAAACATTCCTTTAGATGGGGGACCACGTTTAATTTCACCGACAATCCTGCTAATGTTTACATGCCAGTAACGGGTCCGTTCAGGATTGCTGATTATCTTAGTGGGCAAAGCATGACGTTCGTGCGGAATCCACTATATGGAGTAAAGTCGTATGTGGACCCTACGCAAGGCGACGTACATCACCCTCCATACTTGGATAAGTTGATTTATCAATTCATTACATCGACGACAGCCTCCATGTCTGCTTTGGAAAGCGGCCAGATTGACATGGTTCAGGAAGGACAGAATGCTGTTCCACCAACTGACATACCTCGAGTTAGCAAACTACCCGGGATTACTCTGGCTGGAACCCCGTACTTTACGACATATAGAATTACGTTTAATTTTAGACCAGAAACGATGCAGAAGTATCCTTGGATAAGAGATCAACGTGTTAGGAGCGCATTCTCGTATGCTATCGATAGGAGCAGTATCATAAAGAATGTTCTCGGTAACGTTACGGAACCAGTCTACGGACCTATAGCACCTTTGATGAAGGACTGGTATAATCCGAACATCACGAAATACGAATTTAACCCAAGCAAAGCGAATGCGCTTCTTGACGAAGCGGGATACAAGAAGGACTCTTCAGGAGTTAGATTCACTACTCCGTGGGCGATTTATGCATCCGCAGTTGTGATGGCTGAAGCCATGAAAAGCATGCTAGCGGATGTGGGAATCGTTGTACAACTAGTTCCAATAGACGATACCACATTCTATGCAAAGTACGAAACAGGACCACAAGGATTGGCTGAATATCCGATAGCCCTTCAGACATTCGGCGCAGGCCCGCTACCAAACAACATAGACGGCTGGACTTCAAACACAAGATTTAGTCCGGGAGGACAAAACGACGGGTTCTACAATAGCACTCAAGTTACGCGACTGGAGCAGCTTGCTGGGCAGACAGATGATCTGTCAAAGATTCGTGACTACTATAATCAAGTGCAGGAGATAATAGCAAAAGAGCAACCTTATGTCTTCCTTTGGGAGTTTTGGAAGATCAACGTGTGGCGGTCTGAATTCCAAGGGATAAAGGAATCTTCTACACCTGCACCCGCATGGTATGGTCACAATATGGTCGAGGCTTGGTGGACGAAGGGCACACCTGGACCGGTGTTGACTACGCAGACAACGACTCAGGCAGCGGCGACTACTGGACCCGATTTGGGAACTATTGCAGCCATTGGCATCGTGATTCTAGTGGTACTTGTCGGGGCAGTCTTTATGGTACGAAAGAAGTCTACTCGCCAGAACAAGAAAGCGTAGCTTGAAATGGATCTATTTCGATACACGCTGAGCCGCGTGGCTCAAGCCCTTCCCCTTATCTTTATCCTCATACTGCTTACTTTTTTCATTATCCATCTTGCTCCTGGAGACCCGGTTGCTTACATGCTTTCAGGAGCTCCAAATGTACCGCCGGAGATCCTACAAACGATGCGACATCAACTGGGACTGGACCAACCGATCCAAGTGCAGCTTTGGGTCTATCTTCGAAACTTAGCCAGCGGGAACTGGGGGTACTCCTACGTGTATGACAAACCAGTCATGGACATCGTATACCCACGATTGCTTAACACGTTAATGCTGACAATAATGGCATTTGCTTTGCAAATTCTAATTGGGATAGTGTTAGGGATCACGTCCGCAATTAAACGCGGTGAACGACGAGACCAAATATTGAATGTTGTATCGATAACGATCTGGTCCTTGCCCACATTTTGGGTTGGAATTATCATGATCCTCGTTTTTGGAATGTTTCTAGGAGTGTTTCCTGTGGAGGGCATGGTTACGATCGGAATGTCAGGCTCGTGGTTGTCTCGATGGCTTGACTTGGTGTGGCACGCGTTTCTGCCTGTTCTAACTCTGGCACTAGGTGGCTTCGGCTTATACTTTAGACTCACAAGAGCAAGTATGCTGGAAGTGTTAAGGCAAGATTACATCATGACCGCTTGGGGTAAAGGGTGTGCCCCGCGAACGGTTTACTTTGAGCACGCTTTCAGAAATGCTATCTTGCCCTTGGTAACCATTGTGGCCAGCAACGCCGGATATTTGCTCGCAGGCGCCGTTCTCATTGAAACGATATTCTCATGGCCGGGCGTAGGGTACTTACTTTACATCTCTATTGCAGGTAGGGACTACCAGATGATTCAACTAATCTTCGTCTTGGTAGGCGTCCTGACTATTCTTTCCAACCTATTTGCAGATTTGCTTACCGCGTTTCTTGACCCTAGGATCAGATACGATTGAGTGAGAAATAGATCACGGTGTGTACACTTGAATAGAATGAGAATCAAGTCACGTAGCTTTCTTGGTCGAGTACTTACGAATCACGCTGCTGCAGCTGGAATTCTAGTAATTTCAGTAGTTGTAATCATCGGCTTTCTCGCACCTTCGCTGTACCCATTGGGTCCATACGGCGTGCACCTTAACCAACAGTTTGAAAAACCGAGCCTTGCTCACCCGTTTGGAACCGACGAATTGGGTAGAGACGTGCTGTCTCGGATTGTATGGGCAATCCGAATAACCCTAATCGTTGGGTTCGCGGCCGCCATAATCTCCGCGTTCGTTGGAACAGTATTGGGAGGTATTGCAGGATATTTCGGCGGATGGAGAGATCACGTTATAATGCGTTTCGTAGATTTGATGCTTTCTCTTCCAATGTTCTTCTTGGTTCTTCTAATAATCCTCATCTTTGGGGGTGGAATATACACAGTAATGTTAGTTATAGGACTGACAATCTGGCCTAACGGCGCCCGACTCATAAGAACTCAATTCCTTTCCATAAGAGAGTTGGATTTCGTGAAAGCTGCCCGTATTGCTGGTTCCTCAGATTTCAAAATCGTCTTCAGAGAGATTCTCCCAAACGCCATCTTCCCAGTAATAGTAGATTCAAGCCTTAGGATAGGAACAGCGATTCTTACTGAAGCAGGGTTGAGTTTCCTAGGCGCCGGAGACCCCAGTTCCCTAAGCCTAGGATGGATGTTGAACGAAGCAATCCCCACCTTCAGGTCAGCATGGTGGACTGGCATTTACCCAGGGCTAATCTTGTCGATAATCTTGGTTTCATTCAACCTGATCGGAGACGGACTTAATGACGCCCTTAATGTTCGCCTAACGCAAACCTGAATTCGTGAATACCTTGACAGACAAGCTTCTTTCAATACAAGACCTTGAAACATGCTTTTTCACTTCCGCTGGCGTAGTAAAGGCGGTAGACCACGTGAGCTTTGACGTAGCGCGTGGCGAAACATTAGGACTAGTCGGTGAATCCGGGTCAGGCAAAACTACAGTTGCTCTCTCAATCATGCGCCTAGTGCCATCCCCACCAGGTAAGGTCGTTGGCGGACGAATAGATCTCGACGGTTATGGGAACATTGTGGATCTGAGTGAAGCTGAGTTGCGGAAGATACGCGGCTCAGTAATTGCCATGAGCTTCCAGGATCCAATGACTTACCTCAATCCGGTCTTAACCGTCGGTAAGCAAATAGTGGAAGCGATAATGCTTCATGAAAACATAACTCGTCCTGATGCGACGGCGCGTGCAATTGAAATAATGAAGCGTGTTGGAATCGGTTCGGCGGAGATGAGAGTACGCGAATATCCACATCAGATGAGCGGCGGGATGCGCCAACGCATATTACTCGCAATGGCGATTTCGTGCCAGCCTCGACTATTGATCATAGATGAACCAACAACCGCTCTTGACGTCATCACGCAGGCTGGAATATTGCGCTTACTACAGACCCTCAAGGATGAACTCGGAATCTCGTTACTAATCGTATCGCATGATTTAGGCGTAGTAGCGAATCTTTGTGACAGAGTCGCAATAATGTACGCAGGACGCATGATGGAAATTGGAAAAACGGTGGACGTCTTTGAAAGGTCACGACATCCCTATACACGAGCTCTGCTCAGCTCTATCCCACGGGTCGAAACGGGAAAGAAACGCTTAGCAGTAATTGAAGGCGCTATTCCAAGGCTGACTAGTCTTCCTAATGGGTGTGTCTTCCATCCTCGCTGTGAATTCGCCCAACCAGAATGCAAAGCCACGGTCCCTTCACTAGAGATTGTTACAAAAGATCACAACACGGGATGTCTCTTATGGAAACAAATCTACTCCAAAGAGTGAAAACATTTGACAGATGAACTGGTACGTGTCGAAAACCTCACCAAGCACTTCCCAGTTGAATCAGGGTTTCTCGCACGCTTCTACCAATCCCGAAGAGTAATTCATGCCGTAGATGACGTAAGTTTCGTAATTAGATCTGAACAGACGTTTAGCCTCGTAGGCGAAACTGGAAGCGGAAAATCGTCAGTAGCTATGTCGATCGCACGTCTTCACGCTCCCACCTCCGGACGCATAATCTTTGACGGTACCGACCTTAGCAAGATGTCAAAAGTCGAGCTAAAACAGTTCCGCCGAAACCTCCAATTCATCTTCCAAGATCCATACTCATCACTCAACCCTAGAAAGACGGTTTATGACATTATTGGATCACCACTTGAAGAAGCAGGTATCGCTCGCGCTGCTGAAAGGAAGAAAATAGTCATACAACTTCTCGAGCAAGTTGGACTCGTACCTGGAAGCGAATATGCAGCTCGTTATCCACACGAATTTAGTGGTGGACAACGGCAACGTATAGGAATCGCCCGCGCACTTGCTGTCAGCCCGAAATTCATAATAGCAGACGAACCAGTTTCAGCGCTTGACATTTCTGTCCGATCACAAATAATGAACCTACTTCAAGACTTAAAGAAGAAGCTGGGCCTTACCTATCTCTTCATCGCCCACGATCTGTCAGTTGTCAGGTACATGAGCGATGCGGTAGCGGTCATGCATTTAGGTAAGATTGTCGAATTAGCAGAATCCGAAGAACTGTTCAACCATCCAGAACATCCGTACACCGAAGCCCTAATGTCAGCCGTCTTGGTTCCAGACGCGAAAGCATCCCTGCCCATCGTACGAGCCCAAGGGGAACCGCCAAGTCCTATCAATCCTCCAACGGGCTGTAGGTTTCACACTAGATGCCCCTACGTCGAACAACGCTGTAAGGCCGAAGAACCGTTACTTCGTATGATACGACCCGGTCACCTAGTAGCTTGTCACCTCGCCCCCGTCGTACGGTTGCAGAAGAACGGGCGTTGAAATCAAGACGCGGGCGTTGCCAAACGAAATGGAGTGAGAATAGGCTAGCGAGCGTCAGAATCAACATTATCACGTTTTAGAGCACATATGTACATGCCGAGCAAATTGTAATTTTTTATTAACAGCAAATCACAAGCTTTTTGGAGAAACCTAAGTTGACGCCAGCGACGGCGATAGTAAGCCGGGGCTTTTTCATCTAATCTGTTCTGAAAAGCGTCGGAAAAGATTAAAGGTTCCCGCTCGTGGCTGCTGTTTCGCAGGTGTTTGATAATGGTTTCTTTAGCAGTTTTAGGAGCCGGTAACGCAGGTTGCTCACTGGCTGGCGAAATGACTCTGCTTGGCTTTGATGCGTCTCTTGCTGAGTTGCCTGAGTTTAAGAGTAATCTCGAGGTGCCCAAGAAGAAAGGGGGCATTCAAGTTACTGGAGAACTTAAGAACGGTTTTGCTAAAATCAAGAAAATCACTTTTGACATTAAGGATGCAATCGAAGGGAAGGACTTAATCTTCATCACAAGCCCCGCCTTCGGCCATGAAGCGTTCACGAGAGCTTGCGCCCCGCACCTCAAGGATGGACAGGCGTTGATTTACATATCCTACTTCGGAGCGCTACGAATGCGCAAGCTACTAAACTCACTCGGAGTTGGCTCAGATAAAGTAACAACCGCAGAAACTGCGTCCTTCATCTACGCATGCGATAGGGTTGGAAAGAAAGGCGCGTTCTTCATGGACCAATACAGAGATGACGCTAAAGTGCTTATCAAACGAGATAAGGACAAGCTACCATTCGCCGCTTTCCCAGGCACCAAGACTCCAGAAATATTACGCAAAGTCAACGAACTATTGCCATCTGTCGTTGCTGGCGCCAACGTGTTTGAGACAAGCATCAACAACGTTAACCCCATCAGCCACCCAGCCGGCGTTGTCCTCAACGCAGGTTGGATAGAACACACTGGAGGGAAATTCTCTTTCTACCTCCAAGGCCAAACCCCTTCAGTTAACAAGGTAGCTCGAGCCATGGATCAGGAGAAAATGGCGGTAGCCGCATCTCTGGGACTGAAGAAAGTCTCGAATCCTGAATGGTCAAAGATTCTGTACGGAAAGTACATAGACAAAAAAACCGGGAACGTCCATCAAGAAAAGTATTACAAAAACGTGTACGACGCACCTCCAAACCTGAAGCATAGGTACTTGACCTAAGACGTCATCTACGGCCTAGTTCCAATGTGCTCCATCGCGAAAGTGGCGGGCCTTCAAACTCCAGCCTTTAACTCCATAATAACCCTTGCCAGCATCGCAAACGAGGTTGACTATTGGCACGAAGGCATGACGCTCGACAAACTTGACCTACAAGGGAAAAGCCTAGAACAAATGGTTACCTTCGTGAACACGGGGCATTAAAGAACTAAAATACCCCTCATTTACGAGTTTCGTGTCAAGCCGTCAACTCCGGTGTTCCCTGAAGCGATACGATCTGACTTCAGACGACTACTCCATGAGAAGTATGGAGAAGACCTTACTACGCCTATGCTGCTGAGCCTACGGAAGTGATTCAGCAACTCTCGTGTACGTAACCGGCGAAGACAATAATCGTCTTTAAACCGTATCAAAAAAGCACGAATAAACTATCTTACTAAGCAGATTAATGGATTCCAATTCTAAAACGACTAGAACCCAAACGATCGCATTTAACAGTTTACGAAAGAGTTCGATTGTCATGTCTAGACAGGGCACTTCTACACAGGAATCGTTAGTGAATTGTCATCGCTGGTTTGTGAGGCGTATAGAAGATGGCGAGGATGGTCTTGAAGCCTACCGTCCGCAGGATGTTAGCCAAGAAGACGAAGTAGCCTGACGCTAGAATAACTGCTCCGACGAGGGCGGCGTTCATGTATGGTTGGAATGGTCCTAGACCGTTGATGTAGAGCATACGTCTCAGCATGCCTCCCACTCCAGCAAGTCCCATTCCGAGCCCCATGACAAGTGTCCCCACCGTCCATAGAATCAGTTGGATGTCAGCGAGCCGTTCGCTAAGATGCTTGCCTGTCAGTAACGGAAACAATGTGTAGATGGCGGCAAAGATCGTGAGTCCCAGACCCATTAGGAGTTGTACGTGCGCGTGAATTCCCACAATCCATTGAGTGTTGTGGAAGTACCGGTTAACCGCATAATTAGCCTGTATTACCCCAGCTGTGCCGCCAATACCGTAACCCATGACAGAGATGAGAACATACTTCAGAGGAGCCGTGTACTTGACCGGTCTCGCCAACCAGAGCGTCATTAACACCGCGAATATTGTCAATCCCATTGTCACCAGCTCACCCCACGTTACAATTTGACCTTCAATAAGAAGCCCTGTGGGTTGAGGCGTATCAGCCATCATGTGATGCCCCCAAACACCCATTGAGACCAAGAGATCTGCGAGAATCACTGACCTAACAACGTTCTCCCCGTATAGCTTGCGATTCAGAACTAACGGGACAACAAGATACCAAGTTGCAGCTGTGAACATCAAAACGTTTCCGTCAGCAATCATATCCAGCCCCCACCAGAACACGTTCTTGTAGACCAGAGGATCAATAAGCGTTGGACTGAGAGCCATCGAGGGAAGGAGATAGGCAATTCCGTATATTGATAGCAGAACGCCCGCCCCTCCCATAATCACCGCATTGATTGAGGTGTCAACACAGCCTCTGAATACGCCAACAACGAATACTGGAAAGGCGAAGACCTTGCTTGCGTAGTCCGGCGCTCGACGAATCTTGGCCCTGAGTTTGTCTACGTTGAAAGCGGTCACGATCAATTCTCTGGCCACGAAAGCTGGCTTGGGCTGAGAACTAGCTTTCGGAAGTAGGGGGAGAAAGATTGTTGCAAACATG
>CAYWMG010000023.1:0-1779 GCA_964459245.1 uncultured Candidatus Bathyarchaeia archaeon | reverse complement strand
CGTAATCTTCGGAACGGCGCAAGAAGTGATTCGACGCTACCTGGAAGATATGAAACGTGGAAGCTCGATAATCTAAAGTGACGATGTCCTGGTTCGATGATTTTGCTGTTTCTTCATCACCGTCATAATTTCACCTTGTTCTTTGCCTAAGTCGCGGGTCTCAACGATCGTTAACGGAACCCTGAAGCGTCCTTGCACCGTTGATAGAAGCGTGTACCATGCTTGATCGTCAAAGACATGCATGTGAATGGAGTATCCTGATTCGAGGAGTCTCTGAGCCTCAATTTCAATGTCCTTTCCTGTTTTCTTATGCACAATCTCTATGAACTCAACATAATGACTGAAATCACGTTCTTTTGATGGGTGTTCAGCGTCGTCTATGAGGTGAGATATTGGAGTAACCGGCCTGTCTTTGTCGAAAGTGAAGTTCTTGTGTGGGACTATCAATATTAGATGACCACCATCTCTAAGTGTGCGCGCCCAACTGCTTATAGCCCCAATCGGGTTTCTGAGATGTTCGACCACATGGCTTGCTATGATGAAGTCCAATGAGCCATCACGAAAAGTGTTAAGATTTTCTCCGTCAGCGACTATATTTGGACTCGTGATCGTGTCTGCTGGAAGCTCTGGATAGAATGTGAGCAGCTTCTCCCTGTCGTATAAGTCAACCTTGATAATTTCACACGTACCTGACGAGGTGAAAGGTCTGTGAAGCGCACCTATATCGACACCAGTTCCTCTTATGAATTTACGGTTAATCTCTTTCCTGTACGCATCAGGTTGTTGTAATAATTGTGTACACAGATTCCGATATTGGGTAGAGTAAGGCTTCAGTCGGCTACTGACGCGGTCGGTATTGGCGTTGACTGCTGCCCAATTCAGTAGCCCTCCAATGTGGCCCTTCATGGCTTCTGGAAATGCAGTTCTAAGTTCATTGCTGGAGAAATAGACAAGCATTAGCACCAACAATGCGCAGCTATTGCGCTGAATCAAGCCTAGTGTATAGAAGCATCTTCGAAGTTGATTTTCGATTCTGAGATAATGTATCCCCAAGAGTTTCACGAGGCACTAGTGCCTAAGATTACTGTTTGGTTCCCGCTGTGGTATCCCAGCAAGAATCCAGAAGGGCATGATAAACGCGAAGTAGGAGGGCGCAAAGTATCGTCCTAAGAATAATGCTAGAAGGAATATGCATGTCCATGCGATCTGGCACTCCCTCCAATTTTTGATTCGACGAAAAATCCATAACCCAAGAATTATCGTAAGCGAGAATTGTAGAACCAGTAACCAGAGGCCTAGAAGCTGAGGATACAGAGCAACCAGGACATAATATGGTGATATAATCCTCTCCGCAAGATGGAAGTAGATTACTTCGCTTAGGAAATCTACTGGACTCCATGCGAGGAATGGAAGAGATACGAAAGCAACGGTCAATGCTGCTAGCATGGTCGTCCTAAGCCATGGGCCTTTATGTTTGATCAGAAGTGCAATGGCGAAGATCAATGGGAATATTCCGAACTGTTTGAAGGCAACTCCCAACCCGAACAGGATCCCTGCATAATCAAACTTACGTCGGCCTGAGGAAAACATGATGATCCACATGGCAAGAAAGGGGAAGAGGGATGCGGATGTGTCGTTGGTTGAAAGACCCACGAATCCCGACATTAGAAGACTAAGAGAGTATATTGCCAAGTATAGAACGGAAGTATCCTTATCCTTACTTCGCAAAGTAGTGATCAAAAGAATAATCAAGATGATTGAACTAGAAACAAATTCAGC
>CAYWMG010000022.1:0-2310 GCA_964459245.1 uncultured Candidatus Bathyarchaeia archaeon | reverse complement strand
GGTCATTCTTCCGATTACAGGCAGTTTGCTGCGTTTCTCCTTGTGGATCTCCATCAAGTAGAGCTTCGCAACCACCTCTGGGGGTTGGTTGATGTCGAATAGGTCCTGATTTACGTGCTTCCTGACCTGCTCTAGGCATGTGGTGAAGTCTTCTTCTTTGATCGGCATGCCTTGATGAGCCTGAGCTCTGGAGGCCGTGAACTCTCCAGACGATGAGAGTTCGATCGTTGCGGGCGGGTTGACTCTTCCGCTGCCTAGAAACTTTCTATTTAGGTATGCTGACGGCACGTCCTTACCAACTGTGGAAGTGACGTCAATAAGTTCCGAAACCTTTGTCTTTGTTTTGCTATCAAGAGAAAGTGGGGCGCAAGAAAAGTTTCAACTCTGAAAGAAGGCTGACACGATTCTTGCTGTCTCAGGAAAGAGCAAAAATGATTTGTTTCAATGAATCAGGATGCTAAGTAGGCTGCAAGGAGAGCCGAGGTTTCATCTTGATAGCAACTTATCAGTATTGACTCTGGCCATTCATAGCGAGTAGCTACTCTAACTGTCTACGAAGATCTATCTAGAGGATACCACATGAGTGCTTAAGACAAAAGTGATAACCCAACAACTAGCGCGCGAAATGGAAGAGCAAATTCCTAAACTGATGGTAGCCGCGCGCGTGCCTGGAATATCTATAGCTCTAATCCATGAGAGTAAAACAAGCTGGCATCGGGCCTTTGGAGTCGCAAATGCTGCCACGCATGAGCCGGTAACAGATAACACTCTCTTTGAAGCCGCATCATTAAGCAAGCCTGTATTTGCCTATGCCGTACTGAAGATGATAGACCGCGGTATGCTCAACTTGGACTCTCCTCTTTCCGACTTTCTCCCCGAACCGTACGTTAACGACGAGAGAATAAGACAAATCACTGCGCGCATTGTGTTGGATCACACAACCGGGTTTCCAAACTGGAGACCGAAAGGACAACCGCTCAAGATACACTTCAGCCCTGGCGAAAAATTCAGTTACTCAGGAGAAGGATACGTCTATTTGCAGAAAGCCGTAGAACAGATTACTGGTGAACAAGTAGATGAGTTCTTGCAAGAAACCGTCTTCAATCCACTGGGCATGAGTGCCAGCAGTTACGTTTGGCCAAAACATTATGGTCAGCTCTCATCCACTGGTCATAACCTGGCCGGAGCGCCAGTTGAAAAGAAGAAATGGGTACACGCAAATGTGGCGTCTAGCTTGCACACGACAGCTCTCGACTATGCCAAATTTATTGTTGCGGTCATTAACGGAATTGGTCTTCAACCAAAGTCTAACAGAGATATGATGATTCCACAAGTGAAACTTGACGAAGAACGGGAGACTGACATAGACGAGCATGTAACTCGCCTCTCAAGCGTGCTCTCGTGGGGTTTAGGCTGGGGATTAGAAAACTTTGACCAAACCCAGTATTTCTGGCACTGGGGGAACAATAGAATATTTCGCAGTTTCGTTATTGCTTCACGAGATACGCATACGGGCATGGTCATACTTACCAATAGCGCTAACGGGCTTTCTATTGTTGATGAAATTACGCGGATTGTTACGGGCCGTAAACATCCAGCCATATCTTGGCTTAGCTACGACCAGTATGATTCAGCAGGTATGAAATTTATTTCCAGTGTGCTGCGCGACGGGGCGGATAATGCGATGCGTGAATACTACACAGCAATTAGGAAATCAAATATGCCCTTGCCTTTGGAAAAAGACGTAAATCGCTGGTCGAGAGAATTTCTGGAAATGGAGAAAGTGGAAGAAGCGCTCAAAATCTCTCAATGGAACACTATGCTCTATCCAAAATCATGGAAGGCATACAACCGCATCGCAGAAGCATACTTGATTCATGGAGATAGACAACTGGCGATTCAGTCACTCAACAAGTCACTTGAACTCAACCCAAATAATTATTCGACACTAGATCAACTCAAGACACTGAAGAAATTATGAGACATCATCTCACGATAGTAATGTCCTTCGCTTACGGACACCGTGGATGAAATTCTATTCCCACGAGAAACGAGACTAAATATCTATAAGTGGTCCAACACGTGTTTATGATCGAGTTGATCTCGTGGACTTAGGTGTTCTACCTAGACTTCGGCTCGCCAACCTGCCAACCCCTCTTCAAGAACTGCCTAATTTAACAAGAATGCTCAAGGGCCCTAGAATCTTCGTCAAACGAGATGATCTCACAGGCCTCGCGTTTGGAGGTAACAAGACGAGGAAGCTTGAGTATCTTATGGCGGACGCGATTAAACATAAGGCTGATTGCATCG
>CAYWMG010000021.1:0-2159 GCA_964459245.1 uncultured Candidatus Bathyarchaeia archaeon | reverse complement strand
CTTCATCAACGTATCTCGGTCTTTTGCGGATTTTGGCCGTGAACTTTCCTACATATCCCGAGAATGCCGTCACGTCACTGTACGTTAGCAGTTCGATGTTTTCATGTTGCTCAACAGATACCATTTTTGGTGTGAGGATACACGCCGCGCAATCGAGAGTTGGAAAGGTCTTGTCAAATCGGGCCATATATCCTCCTATGGTCGGCTCCTTCTCAACCAAGTAGACCTTTTTGCCAGAATCTGCAATCTGGAGTGCTGCTTCGATTCCGGTTATCCCGCCTCCCACGACGAGGACACTCGAATTGACTGGTACTTTCTGCACTTCGAGGGGCTCGTTGAAATTCACGCGCATTACGGCGGCTCTCACAATGTCCTTGGCTCTTGCCGTTGCAAGATCTCTATTCTCAGTTATCCACGAGCATTGCTCTCGAATGTTGGCCATGTGAAATAGGAACGGGTTGAGCCCTGCGCTCCCAACAGCGCGTCTAAACGTCGGCTCGTGCATTAGCGGTGAACATGAGGCGACGACGACCCTAGTAAGTTTCATCTCGCGAATATCGTTCTTGATCATTTCTTGGCCCGGGTTGGAGCACATAAACTGATAGTCTCGTGCGACTGTAACGTTAGGCAGGTGGCTGGCGTATTCCGCCAGAGCCTTGCAGTCAACGGTCCTAGCAATGTTCATCCCACAGTGACAGACGTAGACTCCGATCTTTTCAGTCATTTATCCAATAACCTCCAGATACTTCTCTAGGAGAAGTCGACTCGAGATCATTTCCTCGTCGATTCCGAGCTCCTTGCGTGAGAAGCCAAACGCTAACCCCATGAGCTGTGTGAAGTATAACGCTGGAATCTTGAAGTCCGTTCCGAACATTTTGTTAACGTCGCCCTGATATGTCTCAATGTTCATGTGGCACAGAGGGCAGATCGTGATGATGCACTGTGCTCCGTTTTGTTTAGCACAGTCAAGTAGATTCCTATTCAAGCCAAGAGCTACATTCTCGTTGGTCATCATCAGAATACCTCCGCAACATTTCGCCTTGAGCGGAAAGTTTACCGGCTCCGCTCCAATCCAGGTTAGCAATCTGTCAAGGATAACCGGAAACTCCTTGTCGTCGATTTCACCGAATGGTCGCGTTAACTGACATCCATAGTATGGGGCGACTTTGAGGCCTGATAGTTTTCGCTTGATTTTGGCTTTGACTTCTTGTTCTCCCACTTCATTGACTATGACCTCCAATAAGTGCCTGACCTTAACGCTACCTTGATACTGGAGATTGGCGGCTTTGAGGGAGGCTTCGATCGTTCTCTTGAATCTCGACTGTTCGGCTAAGTAATGGTTTGTCTTGGTTAAGGTTGTAAGGCATGCAGGGCAGACTACGACAAGATCTTTCTTCTCCTTCTCAGCGAGAACCAAGTTTCTCGCCGACAAAAGGTGAGCCTTCATCTCGTGAATGGACATGTAGGCCGAAGCGCCACAACAGTTCCAGTCATTCAACTCGGCGAGGTCAATATCGAGCGCTTTACAAATTAACTGAGTTGACTTATCATACGCTTTGTTCATTCCCTCAACCGAGCAACCGGGATAATAGGAGAATTCAAGTCGAGCCTGCAATTCTAGCTTCGCTCCTTGCGGGCCGGACCTGCGTGAAGACCTGAGATGATGGGTTCTGTCATCGCGCCTGAGCATTTCTCCAGCTCTGTTGTTCCCTTAATCTTACTCGAAGTAATCGGCATTCTTCCGCGCACGAACAGTTTCGCAGCTCGCGGAATCATTTCAAAGGCGCCGAATGGGTTTGTTTTCAACATGAACCTGGTAACAAGAGGCACCTCAGCAACCCTTCCGTTCTTGTTGACGATATCGGCAAACAGTTTGGCCACTACAGGCGCCTTGGCGTCTTTCGGCGTCAGTCCGAATTCGATGGCTAATCGTTTCAATTCATACATGATATCCGTGAGTTTGATGCCTGAGGGACAGCGAACTGTGCACGAGTAGCACGACGAGCACAGCCAAATCGTATTGCTCTTGAGTACTCTCTCAAGGAGCCCCGCTCTGAAAGCCGCAATGATCTCTCTTGGAGTGTAATCCATTGCGTAGCTCGTAGGGCAGGAGGCGCTGCATGTTCCACACTGGATGCACTCCTTTATCTTATCGCCAC
>CAYWMG010000020.1:0-1809 GCA_964459245.1 uncultured Candidatus Bathyarchaeia archaeon | reverse complement strand
TGACCCGGCCGCGTAGATGGGCCCGACGCCCCATCGAGACATGCTACGTTTTTCCCGATTAATCGGCAAGGGCTCCTACCACCGAACCAAGAGAACAACTACAGTGTCCAATCTTCTTGTGAAGAATGATTCACTCACCTTCAACTACCTTGCTAAGATCGCACGTAGAACGGAAGTGCCCATTTCAATTTCACCATCCGTGTTCCGTGCAATCATACTGTTGCCTATGAGCATGCACCCTGCATATACATCCATACGCAGTAGGAGAATCGATTTCTTAAAACCACAACGAGAATCTCTGTTGAGAGGTGAAGGCATTGACAAGGAAATTCCAGCTGACGAAGAAGAGTCTAACCTACGCTGGGCATGAGTCTGAAGAGGAAGCAGAAGAAGAAGAAGAAGAAAGTTCTGACGGAGAGTGAGGCCCAAGTAAGATTGAAAAATTGCTAAGGGTGCCGGCTTGGAGATACGCCCGCATGGACACCCTAAGGCGTCCATTTTCCTCCAGTAAGGCGGCTCCGTGTAGTTTGTTGATTTATGGTATGGTTCACAGTTTGCTGTTAACCGTGATTAAGGAAGAATCATTCTGCTATGTAAAAGTCGGACAAGCTTAGTACCTCGAACGGGTGCTTGAACAGGAAATCAGGCTTCAAATCGTAGAGCTTGGTTCCGTGCAGTGATCCCCAATTGGCGGCGGCAGTTCTAGCACCGGCGTTCCGGGAAGCGGCAATGTCGTCGGGGTGATCGCCCACGTAGATCGTCTGATCAGAATGGGCGCCGATCCTTTCCATCGCAATTCTGAGCCCTTCCGGATCTGGTTTAGGTTTGTTGACGTCATCCCCTGTCACAATCGTTGGGAAATACTGTGACAGCCCTGATTGGGTAAGTGTGTATTCTGCTATTTCCTTGCTCGCTCCTGTACAAACAGCGAGCTTGATTCCCCTTGCGCGCATAGTGAAGAGCAGCGCGCGAATGCCTGGAAAGACTCGACTCGCAGAATCGAAGTGGCGTTTGTAATGGTCGTGGAAGCGTTCGACCGCTCCTGAAACGGCTCCGTTTGACAGGTAATTGGTCAACTGTTCTTCGAGCGTTCCGCTTGGGATATCTAATGCTTCTTCAGCGGTCAAGGTTCTATTCACAGCGTGGCTAAAGGATCTAAGGTTTAGCTGGAAGGTGTCAACGAGAGTCCCATCCATATCGAAGACAATCCACGGGAAAACAGGTTGGAAAGGAGTGGTCGAGGCAGCAACCCCAGGCCGTGTCGTTGCCATTGCCAATTCATCGAAACATAACCCTGCTCCTAATTATGAGAATGCTTCATGTTGATTCTGTAACGACATGGAACTCACATACATCTTATGCTTGCACGATAAACGGACCTACAGCTCAAAATTCAGTCTTAGACAACTTTCCTGGTTTCATCTCAACTTATTCATTGTATCCAAAGCCCGGTACGCACTCAAAGCGTTCCTTTCATCGACCAGAATGAAGACGTGACCCGGACCGATGGTCGACAGTTGTAATATGTTTACATCGTTTATCGCGAGCTCAGTCGTAATAGCTGCGAGAGTGCCAGGCGAGTCGTCGGCCTCAGACGACATATCTACCATTAACTCTGCTAGGTTCTCAAGTTGTTTTACTATTCGCGCTTTAGGTAACTTGCTGGCTAGTTTATTGACGTTCTTGGAATCGATGGTGACACTTACCGTCTTCGGTCCGGACACTACGCGAAATATTTCCCCGTGAGTGTAGTCTACTTCTTCTGCAAAGCGGGCGATTGCTAGTTGGACCTCAGGTTGGTTCCGTACC
>CAYWMG010000019.1:0-4358 GCA_964459245.1 uncultured Candidatus Bathyarchaeia archaeon | reverse complement strand
TAACTAACTAGCAGCGCTGCTTTTTCATAAAATTCGATACAATGTTCCTGTTTTTAACAACTGATTCAATAAGGTGAGATCACTGGCCCAGTTGAACGTGTACGGGTTCGCAGTAATCGCATTTCTCACATTCACTCTCATAATTGGCTTATCCAGCTACAGACTTGTGAAGAAGAGTAGCGCCCGGTACATGGTCGCCGGGAAGAGCCTTCCCCTATTCTTTGTTGGAACGATGTTGGCTGCCCAGTCGATTGATGGGAACGCTTCTCTTGGGGCTGTATCGCTCGTTTATCAATTCGGTTTTTGGGCGGGGGCAGCAATTCCCATCGGTCTAGCCACATGCCTGTTGCTTACTGGTTTGTTTTATGGAAAACGACTTAATCAAATGTCCTTACTTACTCTGCCCGATTTCTATTATCGTAGATTCGGAAGTGGCCCGGAGGCGATCACGAGTTTAATCATGGTGCTAAGTTTCATCATACTTGTCGCTGGAAATTTTGCTGCAAGCGGACTCATCTTGTCAACAGTGTTTGAGATTGATTTTGGCTTGGCCGTCCTTATTCCTGCACTCATAGTACTGGCTTACACTTACGCAGGTGGACTATTCTCATCTGCTTATACCGACATTTTCCAGACCTACCTTGCAATTTTCGCCTTCTGGGCGGCTTTCGTATTCTTCGCGCTAGGATTTTCAGGGGTTCAATACGTTAAGGTTTTACATAGCGTACCCTCGGAATATTTGGATCTCTCAGGATTGGTCAGTATAAAGAATGGAGCCCTTTCAAATTGGGCATCAATCTTAGCATTAGGGCTTGGCGACATTGTTGCACTAGATTTCATGGAGAGAATTTTCGCTTCACGAGACGGAACGACTGCTAGAAGAGGAGCCTTCATGGGAGCAACTCTGACCGCTCTCACTATAATCCCCGTCAGCATGCTAGGAATTACGGCGGTTTACTTCTTACCAAAACTCTCCGACCCATTTACTGCTTATCCTCGCCTTGCAATGGACTTGGTTCCTTTTCCAATAGGAGCTATTCTGCTGATGGGAGTGTTAGGTGCATCGATGTCGTCAGCGAATGGTGGTCTACTCGCCATCTCGAGCGTGATCTCACGCAATTTTATCCAGCGAGACCTGGTGAGAGGATTACTTAAGAACCCAGCAATGAAAGACTCCACGCTGCTTCTGACTGCTAGAATGTGTTCTATCCCAATAGTGATCTCAGCCGTGATCCTTGCTTATGCCATCGCCCGGCCGGGAGTTTACCTCGTTTTGGCGTTTGACATCGTTTTCGCTGGAGCGTGGGCTCCCCTCACTTTTGGTCTCTTCTGGAAAAAATCTAATACGCCCGCCGCTGTGGCATCTCTTGTTACGGGATCGTTGCTCCGATTTTTATTAGCTTTCGTAATCTCCCCCGACCTACGGGGCTTGGATACAATGATAGCACCCGCCGTATCATCGGCCCTCTTCATCCTAGTTGCCCTACTCACACAGAAGAAACACTCTGGCCATCCACGATCTGGAGTAGTCCATTATGTTCCACCAGAAAGCGATATAGTCGCTGGTGACGATCTGCGAGGATATACCGAGCCAACTAAGGATCAGTAAACGAGCAATCTATCTCGCTAACACATCCTAGATCGATTACTCGAAAAGTGCCGTGAACTACGAGAAAAATGGCTGAATGAATAGAGAATGTTCAGCATCCGTAAGCAATGCTTAAACTTATTAGCTCAGGATTAAAATTCAACGAACCATAAGCATTGTTCAGTTGGTAATCGTTAATGCGCATAGACATTCCATACGGAACCAGTATTGTGCAAGTGGATATTCCGGACAAGAATCTACTCGCTTGCGTCTCGAGGAAGGAGCCTCCACCAGTTGCTGATGAGGTTGCTGAAATAACCCGTGCGATCAGGAATCCGATCGGCAGTCCAAAACTGGACACTCTTGTCAGCAAGGGTTCGAAAGTTCTCGTTATTACTTACGATTGGGCGCGCGCGATGCCGAACAAGAACTTGGCACCAGTACTGAAGGAACTTGGGAAGGTAGGTGTTAGGGATGATGACATTACAATTATTTCTGGCAATGGATGGAATCGACAGAATACTCCCGAGGAAAGAAAGAAACTTGTTGGCGACCCGTCAATCTTGGAAAGGTACGAATTTGTCGAGAGCGACATATTTGACAAGTCGACATTGAAGAGTAATGGCAAGAAAACTAGCCGTGGCACCGAGATAGAGATGAATAAACTGGCTTGGGACGTAGACCTAATCGTAACCGCGAACATGTTAGGCCTCCACGATCTGATTGGCTACATGGGCGGAAGAAGCGCTCTCTTGCCTGGAATAGGCGGTGATGCGCCAATGAGGAACAATCACAGCCTGGTCTCGAAACCAGGATCAGTCGAAGGAGTACTGGAAGGTAATCAGGCACACGAAGATTTGGTAGAATTTGTAGAATTAGCAGCCAGACCACTCTTCATCGTGGATACCTTGTACTCAAAGAGAGGGCATAAGGTGCTAAAGACGGTTGCAGGGCATTACATGAAAGCATGGCTGGAAGGGGTAGACCTTGTACGGAAAATGTGCACATTCAAGATGTCACAAATAGCGGACATAGCGATAGCGGGCGCGGGAGGACATCCAAGCGATTCTAACCTACGCCACGTAGTTTCAATTTTCGGCAGACCACGAGTGAAGGACGGGGGCGTTCTAATTGCCGTAGCTAGATGTGAAGAAAGATTCGGTGAACTTGGACTATACGAGTGGATTAAACGGTTCAAGACAATTGACGAAGCTGAGAAGGAGTTATATGCTAACTTTCAACCTGCCGGCCATAACAATGCGATACTCTTGAGAGAAGCAAAGAAACATGAAATAATCTTGGTCTCCGACATCCCCGACAACATGGTGAAGGACGCTTTCATGACGCCAGCACACTCCGCACAAGAAGCTTTAGAGATGGCTTTCAAGAAGATGGGCAGAGACGCCAAGGTACTTGCAATGCCATACAATGATTGCTTGCAAGAACTCTAAGATAACCTTAGAAGATTCTTGAAGCAACCCCAGAGCTAATGTAGACTAGGCGCACATGATGCGAGCAATTTCCCTAACGAAGCCCCATGTATTATCTCCCGAGTCACCGACCCCCGTACTTGGAAGCGGTGAAGTGCTAGTGAGGCCTGAGGTGACAGCAATTTGCGGAACCGATTTCTCGATTGTTGAAGGCTCGATACGAGCAAAATACCCAATAATTCTAGGCCACGAGATTGCGGGCACCATTGTGGACCCAGCCAACTCAAATTGGCTCAAGGCAGATGATCGAGTTCTAGTCAACCCTATACTATACTGCGGCAGATGTTCCCCATGCCTCAACGGAAAAGAAAACATATGCGTAAACGGCGGCTTGCTGGGAAGAGACAAGAACGGCGGACTCGCTGAACTGGTCTCAGTCCCAGAGTATTCGGTCTTTCCATTACGCGACGGGGTAGGATTCGTTGACGGAGTCTTAGTGCAAGTCTTATCCACGGTAGTACATAGTTTTCGAAGACTGGGCCCCACTTTGGGAAAGTCAATTCTGATACTGGGGCAGGGAGTTACGGGGCTACTCTTTACTCGACTTGCTGTCCTATCTGGAGCTAGTCAAGTTGTGGTTACTTCCAGGAGTGATGAGAAACTCAGATTGGCTAGGGATTATGGAGCGCATAAGACGGTTAAGAGTTCGCTGGATGAGCTGACGCAAAGACTTGAGAAGAATTCCTTTGACATGGTTGTCGAGACCACTGGTAAAGGAGAAGCCATGGTACCTGCCTCCACCATCGTAGCGCCTGGAGGAACAATCCTGATCTTCGGCATCTCCAAAGATACTGCGCAAGGTTTGAAACTCTTTGACATGTATTTCAAAGAAATCAATTTACTAGGTGGACGAGCGGCAACTAGACTAGATTTTCATGACGCTAAAGAACTCGTTGAATTGGGTAAGGTGAAGGTGGGAGCTCTAGTCTCAAAATCAACTGACATGTCTACTGCGTTTAAGATTCTCTCGGGGGAGACACCTGTCCCCAATGACAGCTTGCGAATTATTGTGCAAAATCAGTCCTAGAACTGCATGTTTCTGGACCTGGCTGTGGAAAGTTATTTGGCGCCTGTGTTCAGCAGTTGACCTTATGCACGATTCCTTGTAGGTTGCGGCAGGTAGAAGGTGACCACTTAATGGCATCAAGAGTGGGTGGGTTCAAGTCGGCTTTAGCGGTCTACAGCTATTGTTTCGAAACGGCCATGCGTGGGCGTTGACGTGTAAATGTACGACCGTAGGTTCACTACGGTGAAAGGTTTCGGAGGTAGAGAAGGACCGA
>CAYWMG010000018.1:0-2748 GCA_964459245.1 uncultured Candidatus Bathyarchaeia archaeon | reverse complement strand
TGGAACACTTATCACAAGAAATTACATTGGTATTCAGTTCTGATAATGTAGAATACTTCAGGTCCGAAGAAGACATTTATTCTATTAGTCCCGCAATACGAGTGAAAATCGATCTAATGGTTAGGTTCTCGCCTGAGAGGTTGACGATTTTAGTTAATCCCTTATGCTGTGCATCACCGAAGTAGGCAAGGGTTAAAGGCAGCCATCCTGTCCAGTTCATCGGAAAATGAGTTTCAAAATAACCATTAACGTCCGTAACTGCAACTTGAGTCCTGTAAGACCCTTCAAAATAATAGGTCATGTACACGTTAGCTCCAGCAACAGGACTTCCTGAACTCGTCAGCAAGTAACCCTTTACACCAACAGCCGCGCCGCGACTTACAATTGCAGAGACCTGCGAAAAATCAGCTACAACTCCTGATGTTGATCGGGGAGTTGAGGGCAAAACAACAAAATCAGCAGATGGGATTTGGAAAGTAGTACTCACCACCGCGAGAACCGCGCCTGCGGCCACTACTACTAGCGCTACGATAACTAACAAGATCATAGATCGATAGTTTATTCGTCGGCGTGATACGGTCTGTTCGCTTGACACACATTCCACCTTTGATTGGCTTGTCTGGTTGTGTGAATCCGCCCTTCATGTTAAAGTCTTTCGGGAACAAGAACAGGACTAGAGACCGGAAGAATTTGTCGCCAACTGGAACAAATTTATCTATAACGAGACCTATGCCCTCGAGGGAGTCTAAAGATAATGTCAGAAGGATCCGTACCTGTCCTGATTTTGAAGGAGGGTGCCACTAGAACACGTGGCAGAGACGCACAACGGAATAATATTCTCGCCGCGAAAGTCATCACTGAAACAATCCGGACCACCCTTGGCCCACAGGGGATGGATAAAATGTTGGTCTCGGGGATGGGCGACGTAGTCATCACAAACGACGGAGCCACCATAATGAAGGAGCTTGATGTTCAACATCCAGCAGCCAAGATGCTGGTCGAGGTTGCTAAAAGTCAAGATAATGAGGTTGGAGACGGGACAACTACTGCAGTTGTATTAGCTGGCGAGTTGCTGAACAAAGCAGAAAAGTTGCTTGACCAAGAAGTTCATCCAACCGTAATTGTTGAAGGATACAAGAAGGCGTCTGAAAGAGCGTTGGAAATTATGCAAAGCATCGCCATTGACATCGACCCCAAAGACGAGAAGGTGCTGATGCGAGTCGCAATGACATCGATGGGAACTAAATCTGCATCCGAATCAAAGGAACTCTTCTCAACTCTAGCTACGAAAGCAGTCAGTCAGATTGTCGAAGAGAGAGATGGAAAGAGTATTGCCGACATAGATAGAGTCAAGGTGTTGAAGAAAAAGGGTGAGAGCATGGAAGAGAGTGAACTTGTTAGAGGTATCGTCGTTGACAAAGAAACATCACACCCACAGATGCCCAAACAGGTTAAGAACGCTAAGATTGCACTCCTGAATGCCAAAATAGAAATTGAAAAGACTGAATTTGATGCCAAGATCAACATCAACTCTCCAGATCAGATGAAACAGTTTCTTGATGAAGAGGAAACTATGCTCCGCGAGATGACGAATAAAGTAGCAGGAAGCGGAGCAAACGTAATATTCTGTGAAAAAGGCATCGACGACCTCGCGCTCCATTTCCTCGCTAAGAAGAATATAATGGCAGTGAAGAACATTAGCAGCAGCGACATGGAAAAACTTGCAAAAGCTACTGGCGGAACTATTCTTGCAAGCATTAAAGACATAGCCACTGACGCGCTTGGTGAAGCAAAACTCGTAGAAGAGATGAAAATGGGCGACGACAAACTAGTCTACGTACGCGAGTGCAAAGACCCCAGAGCCGTGACTGTAGTTCTACGAGGAGGATCCGACCACGTAGTAGACGAAGCTGAACGCTCATTCCACGACGCTCTCTGTGTAGTTAGAGACGCGATCGAAGATCGCAAAGTCGTCGCTGGAGGAGGAGCACCAGAAGCAGAAACAGCAAAACAACTTCGCGACTACGCTGTGAAGGTTGGTGGCCGCGAACAACTAGCTATCGAAGCCTATGCCGAAGCATTAGAAGCTATCCCACTCACAATCGCTGAGAACGCGGGCTTAGACCCAATCGACATAATGGTAGAAGTAAGATCAAAACATTCTGACTCACAGAACAAATGGTTTGGAGTACAAGTAAAGACTGGAAAAATTGCAGACATGCTAAACGAGAATGTGATTGAACCATTAAGAGTAAAGGAGCAAGTGATCAAATCAGCCACCGAGTCAGCCAACATGCTACTCAGAATTGATGACGTAGTCTCATCAAAGGGAAGTAAAGAAGCCGGACCTCCAGGAGGTATGCCACCAGGAGGAGGCATGCCTGGCGGAATGCCTGGAATGATGTAAACCAAAAACAACCCATTCATACAAAGAGAACAGCGCCAGCTGGAAGCAGTCTGGTGAAGAGAGAAATCTGAACTCGGAAAAACAGAAACGAGTACCTAGGTTCATTAATCGAGCACGCAAGACATCGTTGAACTTGACAGCTAATTTTTTAGACATTGATCTGGCTCAAATCGGCCACTGTTTGACTACTCTAGCTAACGATCCAGCGTGATTGTTCGCGCATGAATTGCTGAACATAATATGGTCCGAGACCGCTTTTCCCAGTACAGCCGCTTCCCTTCCAACCTCCAAAAGAATTTACACCAGGCCAAGCACCGGTCGTTGCACCAGCCCGACGGTTA
>CAYWMG010000017.1:0-3714 GCA_964459245.1 uncultured Candidatus Bathyarchaeia archaeon | reverse complement strand
GGAAACTCCCCTCTTCATTTTGTCCATTCCTATCGACCACTAAACCTTCTCATCGTCGGAGAAGGATTCAGCTATGACTTCACACGAGTTCTAGTATCCCCACACTGGAATGGCAGGTCGCCAGTAACCGCAGGTTAGAGGATACGCGTAAGGGTAGAGGTCCGTTCGTCCATAGTATCCACAAAACTGCGGGTAACCACCGCCGTAACCGTATGCTGGGTAGCCGCTGCCGTAAGCGTATGGGGAGTAGTAAGGTGAGGAGGAGGCGTACATCGCGGGAGTTGCGTAGGCAGGCCGTGAGTAGTAAGAACGCCAATACTGCTCCGCCTGATGGCGCCTAATCGTTTCTGCAACAAATCCAGACCCTTCTCCTCTCCAGCGTCCTATGGGGTGAAAGTCCCCTCCGTACCTGCTGTATTCGTATGCTAAGAGTAGAAAAGACATTCTCTACGCCCTGCTCAAGGCATGTGCCGTGAGGTAATTTAGCGCTTGCTCTTGATACTCGCTAACACCGCACAGGCTTTATCAGCCTAATAAATCATCTTTACAACTGTTCACAATTGCTTGGTATGGTGCAAAAATTGATTCGTCTTGATACATACCTGCCTCAGCACAAAGAGTTCAGCTTCGGATATAGGGAGGGCTAGCCCTTAACGGAATCAATTCGTCGTTCTCTAGCTCATACCATAGGTTGCATTGGTCGCAACGCCTCAACGGGTAACTTTCCTGTCCAAACAATTCGGTTTGGCAGAGGGGGCACTTCAAAGCTGGGCCTCCTCCGCTGGTTGTTTTTCCCATCGAGGTTCGGTTTGTATAGGTTCGGCTTGCTGATAAGGTTCCGTTCCGAAACGTAGGTTACAGCCCTCACAATAGTAGGTTAGTCGATGTTCAAAGTCTGGTCCACGCCAAATTTGCTCGAAGCTGGCTAGAGATAGGGAAGTCATACACATCGGGCATTTCATATTGATTCACAATTTCTTGCCCTAGATAACACAGCCAGTTAACCGGAGCAGTTACAGTTAGAGTAGGAGTCAGTGACTGATGAAAGTGCAACGCCTTAACAGAGAATTAGAACCCTTGGTAAAGCCACATCTACGGGTCTTGTGTGCCCTGGACGCACGGTTGAGGACATTGTGTATTATGGCAAGTAAGACCGCTGACTTACTCCCCTAAGCCGGTCTAGTCGGGTATTCCCGTTGCACAGTTTCCAACGCAGACAGCGCAATGGATGTCTCCTTGCCGGAGAGAATGGTACCGGTTTATGTGACCACAAAACGGACAAGTTGCTGACGCGCTCACTGTCTAGACCCCGCTCATCATGATTTTTGTGCCAAGCGACTCTGTGCTAGACTTGCCTAGCGCTGATTCCTAACCTGCGCTCCGCGATTGGTTTACGATTTACGATTGGGCACATGATTCTGCGGTCTAAGGCTCCTCTGAATCTTTCTCAGATTCTTCTGAGTCTCCGGCTGCAGGGCCTTCAGCCGAGGATCCCATTGGGTTTATTTCGGCAGTCAAGCCCTCTGCTTCTCTCTCCTCATATCCATCTTCATCCAATCGTCCCTTAGGTTCGACTCTAGCAGTTGTTCGTTTCTTCGAAGAATTTCTCATAGCTCTTCACTGATACTTCTGAATTGAATGGTTGAGCTTAAAGGAAGCTCACAGCCATTCCAGTCTCTTGCGTGACACACATGCTCTCCCTATACGCACGGGGATTGTCATGAAAACATGCGAAACGACGACCGCTCCAACTACCCCTAACCATTCAAGAACGGAAGTCGGACAAGGTTAGCGTCTCGAATGGACTTTTGAAGATGAAATCAGGCTTCAAATCCTGAAGCTCACTGCCATGCATTGACCCCCACCTAGCGCCAGCGGTATGCATGCTCACGCTCCTAGCAGCTCTAATGTCGTTAGGGTGGTCGCCCACATAAACCGCCTGATCTGAATGGGCACCGATCCTTTCCATCGCAATTCTGAGACCTTCAGGGTCTGGTTTAGGTTTGTCCACATCGTTCCCCGTCACGACGGTTGGGAAGTAGTATGACAGCCCAGATTGGGCAAGCGTAAAATTCGCTATCCGCCTGCTTGCTCCGGTGCAAACAGCAAGCCTGACTCCTCTTGCATGCATCCGGAAGAGTAAGGCGCGAATACCGTGGAAGACTCGGGTTTCAGAATTGAAATGATGTTTGTAATGGGCGTGGTAGCGTTCGATGGCTCGCGAAACATCTGCAGGGGGCACGTAGCTAGCTAATTCTTCCTCAAGCGTTCCGCCGGGGATAGCTAATATCTCCTCAGCGGACAGAGTCTTCTTCACCGCGTAGTTGAAGGATTTTAGATTAAGTTGAAACGTGTCAACGAGCGTCCCATCCATGTCGAAGACAATCCAGGGGAAGAACGGTTGAGAGGCTGTATCAACTACGGGGGACGTCTTGGCCATCGCCTTTTCATCGACATTCAGTCAATCGTTCATAATGAGAATGCTTCACACTGATTCCGTGAAGGCACGGAACTCACTTGTCTACCATGCTAACGTTTCGTCAAGCAGCTGTTCGCGTGTTGTTGTTCTAACATACCTACAGAGTAAGGTTACGGAGGGTTCTGCGTATGCCGCGGGTACAACTTCTTCTTTAGATGCAGATTTATGGGACATATTAGTTGAAGCCGAAACAGTCGCGCGTGAGATGGATACTAAACGAAAGCATAGGCTTATGTTAACTGTCAAAGCTGGATTGAGGGACAGGCTTTTCCTAACGTAGGCGAAACATGAATTCTTAACACTATTTACCCAACGCTTGTGAAGAATCGCTAACTGGGCATTCATGTCGCCCGGAAGCACAAGCTATGCGTTGATCCTCAGCCCGATTCTTCCGTAGATGAGAAACAGGAGGCCAAATAACAGAAAGATTGAACCAAGTAACACCACATCTGTAGGGTTAGCTCGGAGATATGGGGCAATCTGACTGCCGAAGAAAGCCAGAATCAATCCGACAATCAATGAGGGAAGATCAAGCGGGATTCTATGCTTCCCTATCTCTAGAGAGGGACGCGCCAAAGCAGCTCTCTCTTTCACCGTCCCAAGACTGCAACGGACAGTGATATAGTGGAATCCGCAGTGAATCATTCAGCGTACCATGAAGTACCATAACTATCGTAAATCGCGCTAGGTCGAAGCTAGGGTTTAGCTCGCCGTCACGAAACGCATTGACATCCGCAACAAATTCATTCATTGGTTTTCCTTGCTTGCGTTCTGAATTATTGTCAGCCACTTTTCTCCGTTGACTCGGATTCCCGTCTTCCCTGGCTGATTGACGAATTGGCTCGTGAAGCGTTCGACGAGTTCATCACCTAGGGTCTTTGGTGTCAGTGTGAGGCGCGTCGGGAGAGGCATAGTCTCACATCTTTCGTAAGCACACGTTTCTGCTAAGTAGGGTCGATCGCACAGCCTTGGTCGTGTTCCATACTCTTTGCTCTGGCGGTTCCATCCACGATTAGCTAGCCAGTAATAGAAGGGATCATGGGCTTCACCATGAGGCCCACAGCTTCCTTGGGCACTGGCTTACCTTGAGCGACCGCGACGACGGTGAGTTAAAGGTTGGGAGCCGCTTCGCTTGACATCCATCCTTTACCTTCCTCCTATGGTCTTACCAAGACTTTGATCTCTTTTCGTTCATCCATGTCTCTGTAGCCTTCGGCAATGTCCGAGAGCGGAAT
>CAYWMG010000016.1:0-1825 GCA_964459245.1 uncultured Candidatus Bathyarchaeia archaeon | reverse complement strand
CAGAACGTCACCATTCAGCAACAGGAGTACACGATTGGAGGCGACCTTATAGTCTCGATCAACGGACAAAGAGTCATCAACTACGATTCGTTTTCATCATATCTTGAAGAACATGTCACGGTCGGGGAGACAGTGCAACTTGGAATCATTCGGAATGGACAGTACATGGTGGTCTCTGTCACACTCGGTACTAGGCCCCCACTTTCAGCATAGAACCAGTCAAGAACGACGCTATCAATGCCTCGGACTTGCAATCGCAAACTTGCTATCCAGATGCGGATGATTCATCCACGCAGAATATATAGCCACTACACTCTGTAGTTGACTACGGTGACGTAGCGATGGGTCAAACAACTCAAGCGTTCGGTTCTTCTCGTGCGTCTCGTCAACTTCCGTTGGTAGGTCTCTTTCACTGCATTTACTGTGGGCGGGGATTTAGTCTGAAACGCAGATTGAATGACCACTACCGTCAAGCTCATCGGCGCAGTATGCCTCAATTCCAATCAGGGGAAGAATTCGTCTTTGGAGAGCAAGGATCGTTTGGTGAATTGTGATGCATCCTTGCTATTCGTTAGAGTAGTTTCACATTCAGTCTGAAAGCGAGCCTCAATCCTTCTAGCCTATCAGATATTCATCGTTTTTTAGAGACGATAGAACATCCGAGGGTCAGGGCGAGTCGGCAAATATGTCAGCAGGTGGGGAGTCTGAAAAAAGTCGGTGGAGGTTTTCGCACGTAAGCCTCTACTCGGAAAGCGTTTGCGAAACATTCACCGACGATAAGGGTACCGTTCATTACAGATGGCTCTATCCGGACGGAAGGATGGAGTACATCTGTGCGTGCCATCGCTTCCTAAACAAGATCCCGTAACGCCCTCCATAGTTGGCGTATTTCCTCTACAAAATGATGTCATGCCACGCGAATCGCCTGGTATGTATAGTAAGAAGACCCGCAGCTGCACATTACGGGAATCAACGGACCGAAAAAATGTAGGACCTATATCTAGTTCGGTTTTCGACTAGACTTCGTTCTCTTTCTCTGTCTCTGTTTCTTCTTCTGTCGTCTTCGAATTCTAAATGCAGTTCTGCTTAATTTGTGAGGCATTTCCCATATTACCCCTGCTCATTCCTGAACGAAAAGGCAACCGCTATATGGGTTTCGTAGAATCCCATTCAGCGGCTTTCAGGAGGTCAATATGCGGTTGTCCGTTGAAGAGTTAGCAAGTAAAGGCTCTCCTGCCTCTCAAGACGCGTTTCACTATCTTAGAGAGCAACTGACGGTCGAGCGCGACGTGGTTGAGAGCGTAGAGTATGAGCCTTTGAAGGATGCTGAAGCACCCACCTATAGTGTTAGGGGCACTCCCCGGGTCAGAGTGTTTTTCGGCGATAAACTTGAACTCTTCCTGTTCATACCAGAGAAATCTGTTTCTAAGATTAAGTCGGACCCTTCTGTGCCTGAAGCCTTGAGAGCTTGGGTTGATCGAGCGCAGCTTGGTGGCATGAGTCGACTCTTGAGAATCCAACTGGGATCCAAAGGTGACTTGGAAGTCTTAATGCCGCTTGTCAAGGCGGTAGTGCGGCAGTGACGATCACACTATCTGACTGTATTCCCCAATGAGTTCCGGATCAACTACTCCCGAAACCACTCTCTCATCTCGATTAGGGAGTCGAACACTCAGCCCAGCTGCATGATAAGGCAAGTTGAAGCGTTCGAGTTTATCGTTCGACTCAGTCTCGTATACTTTCAACCATCTTCCCTGAGCGTGTCTGAAACAATATGCCTTCTGTATCTTTCGCTCTCCAATGCCACCCACCCGTCCGCCGGCAG
>CAYWMG010000015.1:0-3862 GCA_964459245.1 uncultured Candidatus Bathyarchaeia archaeon | reverse complement strand
TACTGTGTAGTTGAGGAACATGCATAGAACGGCGCAGTTGTAGAAATGTTTCCAGAGACTTGCGTACTTGAACAGACGCACTTTGGCTGGACCTAGGTCCGTCGCGGGCAATGGTTCAAGGATTCCGAAGGCTGCGAGATCTTTCAGGAGTTCCGTCTCTTTTGTGTAGCCCGTGTCGTGAACGTTATGCATATGATCAGCCCCGGTGGGAGATACGGCATAGCCGAGACCAAGAGCATGCTTTATACGAGGTTCATGCATCGGGATTTCCTGACCCTTCACATGCATAGCGAAATCGCTGGACCCTTCTCCTAATTGTTCGGCTGCTCGCTTCACACCTTCACCCAGTGTCTTCCCTATACCCTTCCTCCTGATTATCAGGTCAAGTATGCCCAAGATCGATTTGGAGGAACCAAACTCGATTCTGACACCGTCCATCTCTTTGGGGATCAGCCCCCTCTCTGCACATTCCATGCAGAAGGCTATTGTGTTCCCAGTTGAAATCGAGTCCAAGCCGTTGGCGGCACATATCTCGCTAGCCTTAGCAAGCGCTCCCAAATCGCCAACTCCACAATTCGATCCGAACGCTGCAAGAGTCTCATACTCTGGTCCTCCATAAACGGAGTCAACTGAATAGGGAGTCTCTAATTTGACGACGCGTTTGCAGATTACAGCGCAAGCATAGCAAGTATCTCTTTTCACTAGGATCGTATCCCGCATCTTTTCTCCTGAAATATTCTCAGCCTGTTCGAAAACGCCATCCCTAAAGTTCCGCGTTGGCAAACCATTACCAGCATTCAGCCCCAGAAGACCCCCAGCGGTTCCAACGTCCCGCAAAGCCTTCAACGGCCTTCCCCCACTATGAAGCGTCTGCATGTTAGACGATTTCCATTTCGCGAGTGCAAGCAATTCTTGCTGGTTAGAAACTTGTACGTTGTGGTGACCGCGAACAGCTATCGCTCTTAGATTCTTCGAACCCATAACTGCCCCAATCCCGCATCGACCCGCAAAATGACTCAAATCATTGACGACGCACGCATAACGAACCAACTTCTCTCCTGCAGGACCTATTTGACACACTCGTAAGTTCGACTCGTTTAGCTCCTTCTTCAGCACGTGCTCCGCCTCTGCCGTGCTTGCTCCCCAGATATGAGATGCGTCACGCAACTCAACGTGATCATCGTTCATCCAGAGGTATTCCGGGTTATCAGCGCGGCCTGATACTACAATAGCATCATAGCCTGCCTTCTTCAACTCACTACCCCACCAGCCACCTACTTCAGCATCGCCGAATCCTCCCGTAAGAGGCGACTTCGCGCCAACACTGTTACGGCCAGAACCACTGGGCGTCGTACCAGTCAAAACACCCGTCGCGAAGATTAACAGGTTCCGAGAACTCAGAGGATCAATTCCAGCCTCAAGCCTCTTCAGGAGATAGTATGCGATAATCGCTCTTCCGCCAAAATGTGTGCGATAGAATTGCTCGCTAGGAGTCTCAACGGAAATCTCACCATTAGTTAGGTTGACATGTAGAATCTTTCCCATATAGCCAAGTGGCATAGTTTCACGCTTGGATAGAATGATTCATTGTTCATAAAATGTTTGGCGGCTAGTCGAGCGACCTATCCACCTGCGACGGGCGGAAATATGGATATGATGTCGTCGTTAGAAAGGACTGTCGAGAGGGCTACATTAGCTCCGTTAACAGAGGCTACCCATACCTCTGGATTTGGAATCTTGAGGTTTCGAATCAGCTCAGCTAATGTGGTCTCGGCGGGTAATTCTAATTCGAATTCAGCGTTTTTCGAGTCTGTATACATGTGAAGATGCCCAAGCAGACGCACATGAACTCGCATTGAAACAATCCTGCCGGTTACGGGTCACTCGGGTTGTATGGCTCTGCAAACGAATTTAAATGCTCCCGCAATTATTTCCAGATAATTGACAATCTCATCGCGTCTTAAATCTAAAAAGTTGCGAAAAGCTATAGCTCTCGTTCTAATCATTCTATCTGTGATCAACGCAACCCCATATTAGATATAGGTTAAGCGCTCACCATGGTGGAATGTTACTGTTGTCGATTGAAGAATTATCAAGGAAAGGTTCTCCCCAATGTCAAGAGGCATTCTCTTTTCTAAGAGAACAATTGAAGTCAGACGCTAACATTCAAGAGACTGTTGAATATGAACCGCTCAAAGAGACCGAAGCACCTAGCTACAACCTTCAAGATACTCCAAGAGTTCGAGCATTCTTTGGTGATAAGTTGGAAATCTTCCTCTTCATTCCTGAAAAATCCGTTCAAAAGATTAGGGAGGATGAAACTGTTCCTCCCTCGCTCAGGCTTTGGGTTGACCGTGCACAGATTGGGGGATTGAGTCGACTTCTCAGGGTCCAGTTAGGCTCAAAGAAGGATGTTGAAGTCTTGCTTCCATTAGTTAAGGCTGTTACGCGCTCTTAGAGACTTTGATCACTTCATTATATGATTTTACAAATTCCAGATCGACTACTCCCGATATGACCTTTTCAGTCTTATCTGGAAGCAGCACGGAGAGTCCAGTTGCATGATAAGGCAACTCCAGACTTTCGAGCTTCTCCGGATCACTCAACTCCCTTATCTTTGACCATACCCCCTTCTCCTGCTGATAATGCAATAATCGGACCACCTTCCTCTCTCCGACTCCGCCGATCCTACCTCCAGCTGAACCCGGCGATGATGATCCTGGCAGTTCCAGAACGTAAACACAATTCTGCCCCTGAGAAGCGCTCAAATCGATAGGGTTTTCTGCGACGAATACGCGTCTGCTCCTTTCCTTCACTAACAGCACCAATTCCTCTAACGGAGTCATTGGCGCACGGTCAGAAGGATTATACTAGTTGGCAGTCATCTGAGGAATGCGCGTTTTCTTGGCAGGCTGCAGCACCGTTAGAGCTCCAGTCTTTCTATTAAGCGAAAGCTGAATCTCCCCTCTGAAACTTCTAACGCGTGCATCACGAATCTCTACCAAATCTCCCTCGGAGACCGTATTTATCTGACTATTCCAGATTGCAAGAGGAATCTCACCCGTACCATCAGAAAGGGTAACGGAACACACGAGTAGAGGGTTCCCGTCCTTGGAGGTTACAGCCCGAACATCAGACTTCTTAACCACATGAGCCTTGAACGACACACCCTTAAGCCCAAACTTGAGATCACGAATCGAGCTCTCGCGCATATCAGACCCATTTGGTTCTTCACGTTTGCGAAAAACTAATCCGGCATAATTCTCGGGTAACCTCTTCAACTTCTCAACTGATTGATTCGCAATCTCCGCCTGACCAAGTGGCTTGCCATGAAAAGAGAACATGTACACACAGCTTGAAACATCACGCTGGCGAAGTTCAATACCGAACTTTCCGCACTTCGCCTTTCCACGCTCCTGCGCGTTCAGCATTGACGCATGAAATACAGCAGGTGCAATGTCATACTTGTCGGCCAATTGAAGCATGTATAGCAGGTCTCGATCTGTGCCTCGAGACTTCGGAACGTACCTAAGTGCTAATGTCATGGGTATCCGACAGTTAATGCACCATCCGTTATAAATTGCCCGAATTTCGCGAATAATTAACTCTGAAGCGTGCAAATCTTATATCCTAATGCAAGTATTATGGCTCGAGCTTATGTTGACTCTGCCTAACCTCGACATTATTGTTGGGTTTTTGATTCATTTAGTCGTAGAGGGCATTATCCTCGGCATTTTTGTCTGGCTAGCAGCCAAAGTCCTTGGCTCACCGAAAGCAACGTACTACCACGGCATTCTAACGGTTATCGCAGCCATCATACTTTCAGACATCATAGGCTATGTTGTGCCTTGGCATACAATTG
>CAYWMG010000014.1:0-9078 GCA_964459245.1 uncultured Candidatus Bathyarchaeia archaeon | reverse complement strand
GAAGAGTACGACGCGATCTTCCTTGGGACGGGAGCAGGCTTACCATGGTTTCTAAATCTTACCGGCGAGAATCTGAATGGAGTATATTCGGCAAATGAATACCTAACTCGCGCCAACCTAATGAAAGCTTACCTATTTCCTGAATACGATACGCCCATCGTGCGCGGAAAACGTGTAGCCACGATCGGAGGCGGCAACGTAGCTCTCGACTCTGCTCGCACAGCATTGCGTCTTGGCGCTGAAGAATCAATCATAGTCTATCGCCGGTCGCGCGCTGAAATGCCCGCGCGCATTGAGGAGATTCATCATGCGGAACAGGAAGGAGTACGCTTCGAGCTATTAACGACACCAGTCGCCTTCCACGGAGACCAGAATAATTGGGTAAAAGAGATCGAATGTATTCGCAACGAATTGGGAGAACCCGACACGTCAGGCCGCCGTAGGCCGATGCCAATCAAGGACTCCAACTTTCGTATTCCCACTGATGTAGTTGTACTTGCCATTGGACAGAGCCCCAACCCCCTCATACCCAAGACAGCGCCCGATCTAAAAATTAGCAAGAACGGTGTAGTAATTATTGATAACGAGACGGGAAAGACATCGAAGAAGGGAGTGTTCGCCGGCGGCGATGTAGCAACCGGCGGGGCCACGGTAATTCTAGCAATGGGACAAGGGAAGATAGCTGCTAAGGCAATTGACCTATACCTCAAAACGGGACAGTGGTAACACATCCTAACGATTACAATCTCTCCCGATACGGAGAGAATAGGTTTATTCCAGACAGAAATACCCCAGTGGAAGAGAACGCGGATGACCCAAGACCAATGCCAACGCTTTGAGTGAGGTTACAGATCACCTTGAGCCTAGCAAAGGTACTGAAAAAACATCCGAAGCATGATCGAGCTTTTCTGATACCGATTCTTCAAGATGTACTGCAGACCCAGGGTTATGTTTCGCCAGACGCTGTAGATCAGATCAGCGCGTTCACTGGAGTTACACCAGGAGAAATATTTGGCGTAGCCTCATTCTATCCACATTTCCGCTTTACCAAACCTGGTAAGCACACCGTGAGTGTATGCAGCGGAACAGCGTGCCACGTTCGTGGCAGCGGCCGAATATTAGCAATGATGCAACGTCAACTCAAGATCAAACCCGGCGAAACTACATCAAACGAGTTGTTCAGTCTAGACCGAATAGCCTGTTTCGGATGCTGTGCACTAGCACCCGTGGTTGTAGTTGATAATAACGTCCATGGCCGAATGAACTTGGCCAAAGCGCAAAGACTACTGAATCAATACGAAGAAGCTAAGAAGAAAGCTTAGCTTCTGCGCCACGCTTAATTTATAAGTAGTAGGACCCAGCATCCATCGTAATCGATTGCTAATGTCCCAGTCGGATTTCAAAATGGATCCGAAGATGACTATGGGACCAGTAACACTGAGAGTACGAGATTTGGATTCTATGCTCAAATTCTACAAAGAAGACCTAGGCTTAGATACAATCAGCGAAGATGACGAAACAACGGAACTAGCTCCGAACAAGTGCCACGAGGCTCTGATCATCCTCAAGAGCGACCCATCCGCCAAAACTCCCCCAGCCAGTTCGGCAGGACTCTACCATTGCGCAATTCTTGTACCAAGCAGAGTAAACTTGGCGGAGGCATACCTTGCACTCGGGAATGTAGGGATAACGTTTGATGGATATGCTGACCATGTGGTCAGCGAGGCGTTATACTTGACTGATCCAGAGGGAAACGGGATTGAAATTTACGCGGATAGACCAAGAAACGAATGGAAGTTTGATGATGACAGAACACTCCACATGGGCACGTATCCTCTCGATATTGACTCGCTACTCGGTGAAGTGAAAAAACCAACTGATAATATTAAGGCAGTTTCTGAAAAGGCAACAATCGGTCATGTACACCTTAAAGTGACTGATCTTAAGCGATCAATTTTCTTCTATCACAATCAATTAGGACTCGACCTGATGAAATACTGGGGAGGCGCCGCTTTCCTATCCGCAGGCGGATACCATCACCATATCGGTATCAATACTTGGGAAAGTGGGGCAGGATTGCAGTTAAGCAGTGGTTGCGTTGGATTAGAGTACTTCACCATTCACTTGCCCAACAAGAATGCCCCTACGCAACTCTACTCGAGCCTTAAAGTCACCTCAGCGAGACCAGTCTTTATTCATGATCCTGACGGTATCAAGATTCTTCTAAGTGCGTCTCAAAAATAATTCTACTTTGAGGATCATCATTGAACGCGAAACAGGATTTCGTGCATCCAAATATTCTATATCTTCGCTTGGCTAACCAATCATAGAGATGTTGAATTAACGGTGCTCTGAGAGTTTGGCACAAGAACCCCATGGGAAAGAGCAACTTGCATACTTCTGAAACAGCTATAGAACCGCTCACTACCATATCATTTTCCAAAATCAGATGCATTCGTCCCTGGAGACTGCGTTGACTCAAACTATCCAAAGCCTTCAGTGAAACCATCTGATACGGCACGTAAATGATGAGCCCATGTCTGTCGAGAGAGTGCAGGAACTTGGCAGCAATAATGCAAAGATTACAAGTCCCGTCATAGACGAGAATTGGTTTATGAATCACAAAAATGCCTGTTTAAGCTTTCTTCTCAAGGCTAGTTGCTAAGAAATCAGTAGTATTCATCGGGGGAGGTGTATAAAGATGCGTAAACTGGCATTCGCTGCAGTAACCTTGGCCACAATGAGGGCAAATTCCAGAACACCTTTTGCCACTCCCACATTGACAGACATCAGAACTCAACACTGATCACTCTCCGTTTAGAATAGGGATACTGAATAAGTACGTTTTCCCATCACGATAATAAGATTTCATAATCAGATGCAGCATCAGAATAGCAATAGACTACGGTAATGAATCTTTTCGGTTTCATTCTCGATCTGATACATATTGCTTCTTCTGATCTATACTTCTATCCACATGCTACGTTCTCTCAGCACGATTAATGTTCACATCCCTGAGAAATTCTCTCGGAAGAACATTCCTAAAATGAAAAATGAATTATACATACATGTCACTGCGTAGTAAACCATGTACAATACTCCAGTGATCCGAGAAATCATTGAGAGCTACAAACCAATTTGGGCACTCAACCATGCTGCTTCCATACTAGGATGGGACCTTGAGACATACATGCCTCACGAAGCAGCAAAGTCCCGCGGGTTTGCGCAGGCAGAAATTGCGTTAATGAGACAACAACGCGTGCTTGGTCTTGCTGAAACTATTTCGAAAGCAAAAAAATTAGGCAACCTAAACGACTACGAAAACGGAATCGTGAGGACCATCAGTAGGGAACTGAATTACTTCATCAAGGTTCCTCCCAATTTAATTGAGGAACTTCAGAGAACCGAAACAGAAGCCACCGTTGTTTGGAGAGAAGCTAGGAAGAAATCTAACTTCTCACCCTTTCAACCATATCTTGAAAAGATAATTGAACTGAAGAAAAAGGAAGCTGATAAACTGGGATTTGAGGGGCATCCTTACAATGCATTGCTTGACATATTCGAAGAAGGCCTGACGACCATAGATGTTGACAGGATTTTCTCATCCCTCGTACCCAACCTGAAAAGGGTATTCGAAAAGATTCTCCGCTCAGACTCTTTCCCCAGAAATCATAAACTTGAGGAGGTTGGGTACGAAGAGGAAGCTATGAAGAATGTAAATCAGGAAATTCTTAAAATCCTTGACATGCCTGACAAGAGGTTTCGAATGGATATTTCGACACACCCATTCACGTCGGGACTCTCGTTAGATGATGTTCGTATAACGACACGGTATGAAGGAAAAAGCTTCAGAGAAACAATCTACTCGGTTATTCACGAATGCGGTCATGCATTGTACGACCTGCAAGTTGAGCATGCATACGAATACACCCCTCTAGCTGGCGGCGCATCACTAGGCATACATGAATCCCAATCTCGTTTCTGGGAAAATTTCATCGGTCGGAGCAGAGAGTTCACAAAACTTCTCTACCCCGTGTTGAAAAAGAATCTTCCCTTCGTATCACAATTCGGAGAGGAAGAAGTCTACAAGTACTTCAATCTAGTGAGGCCTAGCCTCATTCGAGTAGCGGCAGACGAGATTACGTACAATTTCCACATCGTGGTCCGGTACGAGGTTGAGAAGAAGCTGATAGGTGGAGAAGCAACCGTGTCTGAAATTCCATCAATTTGGGATGATATGATGGAAGAATATGTTGGGGTGAGACCGAAGAGCCTGTCAGATGGAGTCCTCCAAGACGTACATTGGAGTGGAGGCATGGTAGGCTATTTCCCTACTTATTCCCTAGGGAATGTAATCGCGGGAATGGTAAACAATCGAATTCAACATGATATGGATCTACACGATGCCTTAGAACGAGGTGATGTTAACCAGATCAAGACATGGCTGAGAGAACACATCCACAAGTGGGGGTCAACATACTCGCCTAGAGAATTGCAACAGAAGATCTTCGGAGAAGTATACGAGCCTGACCATCTAGTCAAGTACCTAGAAGAAAAGTACATGGTCTAGCAATTCATGCAAAAGCTCATAACGCTCGTCAAATCACATACCGGATTGAGAGCCTGATGTAATTGCCGAGGAAACAAGACAGAGATCCAACGATAGCGGGAATTCTTTCATTATTAGTTCCAGGACTTGGGCAGATGTATGCTGGCAAGGGAGAACGCGGGGCTGCTATTCTTGTGGCCGCCCTAATTGTAGGCACATTAGCGCTGATCTGGCAGACTCTCTACGCGGTATACGCTCCGAAACTGACGGGTTACGAATATCCATTCTACAGAACAAGCCTCGTAATTTATGCGGTAGTATTCTGGATCTGGCAGACCTCAGACGCGTATCGTTTAGTGAAATAATTATTCACTGATAGGTACTTTTCAAGACATTCGGAAAGTATTTAGTCTTCTCCCAAGTTTCAATCGCGATAACTCAGAATGCCTAAATTAATTGTCGTTCTCGAAAGATGACTCAACCAATCCGACGCGACATGGTTGAGAAATCTCCGGCATCGACGACATAACCGTGGTTGATCATGAGTGTAGCCAAACCAACTCTCGAATACATTAGAACAATTCGACCAAGCAACGATATCACACGCACGGTTGACACGTTCAAGAGACTGATGAAATACCACAAGCGGTACCTCTATCTCTTCATTCCAATCGTTGGACTTGCCGCGTTAAGATCCTATGCATTCGCCCTAGAACCAATCTATACTGCACAAATAATCGACCAAGTCATCGTTAAAGGCAACTATGGGCTTCTTTTTGGACTGGTACTGAAGATTGTTCTCTCAGTAGGAGCCTACGCCTTACTGAATTATGCGGTCACGTTCTCACAAGCCTATATCGGGCAGCTGATGAAGAAACAGATAAGATCTGACTATTACCTATCCCTCCAAGCGAAACCTTTCAGATTCTTTGATTCTACGCCGGTCGGAGATCTAGTTTCAAGAGCCACATTAGACCTAACCCAACTCGAAACATTCCTCAACACGTGGGTTGGAGTAATGTCAAACGCAATCTTCACTGTACTAATCATGCTCTCAATAATGTACGCCATAAGTCCCATCATGACCGTAATTGCTTTCATACCGATGATTATTTCGTTCTATTTGAATTCTAAACTTTTCACTTCAACGATGCCTCTCTTCCGCAAAATGCAAATAATCTTAGGCAGACTTGGATCTTACATTCAACAAAACATTCTAGGAATGAAAGTCGTACGAATCTTCAGACGAGAAGAAGAGTTAGAAACTGGTTTCAAGAAAGTTGAGAACGTTTACGTCAAGACTGCAATCAACGCGGGCAGAATTCAGTCAATTTACACACCTTCCGCTCCAACGATTCTAACTCTCGGAATCGTAATGGTCTACCTATATGGCGGCAACTTGATAGTTTCAGCGTCAACAATCCTCACAATTGGTGACCTCACACTCTTCGCAAGATACATGCTAAGACTAGCTATGCCTCTTCGAGATCTTAGTATGTTAATAGGTCAGTGGATTAACGCCGCATCAGGCTTGGAGAGAGTTCATGCAATCGAAGACGGCCCGAAGGAGACTGAGGATCGACCAGACGCCGCCGATCTCAAAATAGCTCAAGGCAGAGTTGAGTTCAAGAACGTAACTTTTGGGTATGAAAAGGGAAGACCTGTACTTAAAAATTTGAACTTCACAATCAACCCGGGTGAAAAGATTGCGATACTCGGTTCTACCGGTTCCGGCAAGACATCGCTAATCTACCTCATCCCAAGATTCTACAAAGTTGACTCAGGAAGCATACTGATTGACGGCATTGAACTTGACAGGTTCAAAATGGCAAGCCTCAGAAGACAGATAGGCATCGTAATGCAGGACGTATTCATATTCTCTGGAACGATAGCGGAAAACATAGCGTTCGGAGCACCTGACGCTACTAGAAATGAAATCGTTAGAGCAGCGAATCTTGCAAGGATACAAGATTTCATAGAGAGCCTCCCCCACGGATACGATACAATTGTCGGAGAACGAGGAATCAACCTCTCGGGCGGCCAAAGACAGAGAATCACCATTGCAAGAGCTCTCGCGATGAACCCTAAAATCTTGATCCTTGATGATTCCTTATCCTTTGTTGATGCCAAGACTGAGAACGAAATTCAAGCAGCCATTGACGAGGCAATGAAAGGTCGAACAAGTTTCATTATCGCACAACGACTATCGACCATTAAGAATGCGGATAGGATAATGGTTCTAGACGATGGAAAGATTGTAGAGTTTGGAACGCATCACCAACTAATGTCGACTGAAGGCATTTACAAGCGAATTTACGAAACTCAATTCCTTGAGAAGGTGCCCGAAGCAGTTCAGGAGGTTAAGCGAAGATAATTGTCAAGCCAATACAGCGTCTTCTCATCTAGTTATGAAGAGTCACGCAAGAGAAAAACCTCAGATAGAAACATAATCAAGAAACTTTGGAAATACGCGAAAGCCCGTCATAGAAACTTAATGGTTGGATCCACCGCCATCATACTAAGCACAGTTACGGGCTTAATCTCCCCTTACTTGCACGCGATTGCGATTGACCGAATAATCCTCGCTAACAATCTTGGTGGGTTTATCTGGTGGGTTCCAATATTCGTAATCGTGACTGTGGCAAACTACTTCCTACAATACGTTCAGGTTTTCCAAATGCGCATCGTAGGAGAAAAAGTCGTAGCCGAGATGAGGGACGAGATGACATCGAAACAACAGACCATCTCCCTCAGGTACTTCTCTGAAGGCGAGATTGGAAGGGTAATGTCAAGAATGATTAACGATGCACAGAGCGTGAGAATTTTCCTGCGGCAGGGATTGACGCAAATACTCATAGATACAACGTCCATTCTGGGCGCGTTAGTGGTTGTGTTCGCTCTCAACGTCAAGTTAGCAACTATCGCAGTAGCGATTCTGCCCGCAGCATTAATTGTTGGATGGCTCTTAGGCGCATATTCTCGGAGGGCTTACAGAAGAACACTCTCAACTCTTGCAGGGTTAACGGGCAAAATACAGGAGGACCTTGCAGGGATGAAAGTCATAAAATCATTTGTTCGCGAAAAGGAAGCGATAGCTCAGTTCGAAAGTAAACAGGATCGAAATGTCAAAGCAATGATCACCGCGTTGAAAATATCAACACTGTTTCAACCTACGGTCTTCTTCATGCGAATCATAGGAACCGCACTCATACTTTGGTATGGAGCACTTATGGTCCAAAGTGGAGAACTAACTATAGGGGTACTCGTAGCATTCACCGAGTACCAGTTCTCGTACTTCGCTCCGCTAATTGATCTCACAACTGTCTACGACCAGTACCAATCTGCTATGGCTGGGTTGGAGCGGATGTTCGATCTTCTTGAGACGAAGGAAGAGGTCAAGGATCCTCCCGTGGAAAACGCTATCCCAATAGCTACTATCAATAATGTGGAGTTTGAAGATGTGACTTTCGGCTACGATCCAACGAAACCTGTGATTTACGACATAAGCTTCAGCCTTGATAAGAATAAGAAAGTAGCTATAGTTGGACCAACAGGAGCAGGCAAGAGCACAATCATTAACCTGCTAGCAAGGTTTTACAATCCACTCAGTGGTCGCATACTTGTAAACGGGCATGATGTTAACGGGATTCTCATATCCTCTCTTCGTAAAAACATGAGCATCGTCCTCCAAGACTCTTTCCTCTTTCCCATGAGCGTTAAGGATAATATTCGATTCGGCAGGCCAGACGCAACTGACAAAGAAATCGTCGAAGCCGCCAAAGCTGTGGGTGCACATGAATTCATCATGAGACTACCTGGAGGATATGACTACGTTATACAGGAAATCTCGTCAAACATTTCAATAGGTCAGAGGCAGCTGATCAGTTTCGCGAGAACTCTCCTTGTGAATCCCAGGCTCTTGATCCTTGACGAAGCAACGTCAAGTATTGACCCATACACTGAACTTGTTGTTCAGAAGGCATTGATGAAACTATTTCATAATAGATTGGCAATAATAATTGCTCACAGACTTTCCACGATTCGGTTATGCGACGAAATCATAGTGATAGATCAGGGAAGGATTGTTGAGAGAGGAAGCCATAAGGAGTTGATGGAGAAGGGTGGACTGTATAGTTCATTCTATAGGATGCAGTTCAAGGAAGAACAGGGCTTAGAAGTTGAGAAGTCGACTATCAAGATACCACATCACCGACATAGAAATGGATACGTTGGATGGGGCGGCGGAGGAACAGATGACTAACCTTCGCCAGCGACTTCACTGATGTAATAGTGCGTCATGAGTCTCAGGATATTTTTGATTAATGAAACTATCTCGAACATGAAATGAAGGATGTTGACCAAGTAGATTCTTGCCAAGTTCATGTTTCATCCTTGACTGTTTTATCTCCTTCATTGCAATGATTTGACGAGGGTTTCTAGTATTCTGCTCGTTTAACTTTTTCTCGAGATCTTTTCTTCGTATCGGGTGAAATTATCTTGGCCTACTTGTTCAATCCAAACATTTGATA
>CAYWMG010000013.1:0-1982 GCA_964459245.1 uncultured Candidatus Bathyarchaeia archaeon | reverse complement strand
CACAGGATTCTGGCTAGTGGGTCAGTTACTGATCAGAAGTATCACTGCTTCAGCCAGAAGGGCCGGAATCCCTCAAGCTCAGCTTCACATTTTCAAAGAAGGTTTAATGTACATATTCATAGTGCTTGCAACCGTAACCGTAGTTCACCTTTCAGGACTAACGTCAGAGTTCACGGCTCTCACCATCTCTGGTATTGCAGCCGTCGTCCTATCTCTGGCTCTTCAAACTACTCTCTCAAACGTAATAGCAGGTATCTTGATTCTCCTCGACAATACTCTCCGACTTAATGACGTGATTCAGTACAGTGGAATCAAAGGGCAAGTGGTGAAGATAGGCCTCAGAAATAGTTGGATCAAGACGGGTGAAGGAAACTTAGTAATTATAAGCAATAGCCAAATTGCCAGCGGACCTATCGTCAATTATACTGCCAGCGAACGTCTTCTGAAAGAAATCCAGCCGTGAACAATCCCGTATAGTTAACCGGCGATCTGTCATGTGCCGCACTAGTAAGAATATGTTATGATAATCATTTGAAGAATTGAGGTGTGCAAGTCAATAAATTGTTCGATGGTCGATATCGTGTTGAGGAGAGATTCTCAAATTGAAGTTCGGTTTACAGCATCCCAATTTTTCATTCGACGGCGAAGGTGTCGAGATTGTTGAAAAGCTAAGAACATTAGTGCAGAAGGCTGAGAGGCTTGGCCTCGACTCGTTCTGGGTTATGGATCATTTTCATCAAATCCAATACGTTGGCCAATCTCAAGAGGCGATGCTCGAAGGTTGGACGACTCAGGCCGTTGTTGCAGGATTAACGGAGAAGATCAAGCTTGGTACTTTGGTTACGGGGATCGTGTACAGGCATCCTTCAGTTCTAGCCAAGATAGGTGCGACTCTCGACATCCTAAGTAAGGGTAGACTATTCATGGGGATTGGCGCCGCCTGGAACGTGGAAGAGGCTGGAGCGTACGGGATACCATTTCCACCCGTTGGTGAAAGGATGCGACGTCTTGAGGAAGCCGTGCAGGTCATTAACAAAATGTGGACTGAGGAACGTGTCTCCTTCACCGGTAAGTTCTATCAGCTCAACAATGCGTACTGTAATCCTAAACCCATCCAGAAGCCGCGTCCACCCATAATGATCGGTGGGAGCGGAGAGAGGCGGACGCTGAAGATCGTGGCAAAGTATGGTGACGCCTGCAACATCTTTGGCTCTGTCGAGACGGTGAAGCATAAGCTAACGGTGCTTCGTGAACACTGTCGCTCGGTTGGTAGAGATTATGATACTATCCTCAAGACGAAGCTTGGTCACCTAGTCATCGACAAGAGCAAAGAGAAAGTTACAGAGGCTGTCAAGGCTGTGCCGGAGGATAGGCGCAAGGAGTACGTCATTTATGGGACGCCTGAAGAAGTACAGAAACAGATCGAAGCATTCAGAGACGTAGGGATTGAGTATCTGATCGTGAACCTCGAACCAGACAGAGAGCTTCAGGCGTTAGACCTATTCGCCAGCGAAGTCGTGAAGAAGCTCTAATCCTATCACGAACCAGATAGGGTCGAATCCGCAGAAGCGGCGCGTCTCGTTTTGAACATAAGGTGTGCATAATTATGTTTGTATCGTGAACGGTCCAATGGAACATCTACTGTCTTTTGCAGCAAAATCATTGAATTGTTTAGGACCAAGCGTCTGTTGGTGTAGAGGATTAACGGACTTGGCTCGAAAAACAACGAATGTTTCTGGCCACGTATCGCACACTAAAAAGTCGCAGAAAAGAATTACGAAGTTTGGAAAAACTGAAGAGAACATTATGTCTGTCTGTCCAAGCTGTAACTCGTCTCCACTTCAGGACGATATCTACTGCGGTAATTGTGGGACGTTACTCAGATAGGCAGTGGGTTTACAACCATCTAGAATCGCATGCCGAGCCAAAAGCCGCAGCATTAGCATTCGTGAAGGTTGTGGAGTTTCGTATCGGTCTTCTCT
>CAYWMG010000012.1:0-3204 GCA_964459245.1 uncultured Candidatus Bathyarchaeia archaeon | reverse complement strand
GGGCTGATGTGGCTGAGGCTTGGAATGCGATATTAACCTCTCCAGCAGAATGTTTACTGTTGGATGGGAAGATTGTTACTCCTTGGGATCTGGTCATACGCTTATACAGTCTGGGTAGGTTTCTTACTATTCGGGATGGGTTTGACGTTGTTGTCGCGAGATGTTTCGAGAATACTTTGAGAGGCCTACTAGGCGAGACAGCGTCGAAGGCGGTCCTACTGAATCTTGAAACCACGCTAACCCTCACCCCCCCGCAAATCTGCAGCGAAGCAGAGAGGTTCACGGAGGCTCTTGTGCAAACTTTTGGGTCAATTGGTTCCGTGGTTCAAAGGGCTTTCTTGCGCGGACTCTATTCTGAGCTTAGACTCACCTTGAAGCCTAACACCGAATTCAAGGAAGCACTGAACCACGCCAAGGAACGTTATGAAGGAATCGAGAAGCCTAAAACAGAAGCAGATATATGACTTATGACAAGCGAGCAAGCGAGCGAATGGCCATGAGTGAGGAACGTGTGCCAACCGGCATCGCGGGGCTCGATGAGCGAATTGATGGCGGCTTGCCTAAGGGCAGTTTGACTGTAGTCGGCGGTGAGCCGGGAAGTGGTAAGACAACTTTGTGCGCCCAATTCCTGCATTATGGAGCAACAGAACATGATCCAAGCGTTTTTGTTTCATTCGGTGAAAATCATACGGTCTTCTACTCCAACATGCGTCTTTTCGGATTAGATTTCGAAAAGTGCGATCAGTCGTTCAAGTACTTGGACTTCATGAGAATGAAAAGTGGTTCAGAAAGTGTTCTCGCTGTATTGCTGCAGGAACTTGAACAGTTCAAGACTCGAAGACTTGTCATAGACTCGTTTACAGCGCTCAGTCAGACCATCAGAGACGTGCCTGAACAGTTAGTGGTCATGGACACTATTCTAAGCAAGATATTGCGAGGGATGGGGTGCACAACTCTTCTAACGGTTGAGAAGAGAACCGGCCAACCTTGGCTTGGCTTTGGATTTGAAGAGTTCGTGGCTGACGGAATCCTCATGCTAGAGAGGGATACGAAGAGTGGAATAAGGCAGATTAGAATCCCGAAAATGCGTAGCACAGCACTACCACAGGATAAGTTTCCCTACACCTTGTATCACGGCTTTCACCTCATTCCGCCACTTTCTAGAATCCCCAGCCTGGTCAACCTTCTGATTAGCGATCCAAAGATAGCGGACAAGTCCAGACACGCAGAGAAGGAAGGTCACCTGAAGAAGCAATGGACACCCATTCAAGATACCCCAACTCGCTTTTCTACAGGCAACAAGTCCTTAGACGCGATCATTGGCGGAGGATTTGAAAGAGGCTCCTACGTCGTCTTGGAGGTCGGAAGGAATGTTCCCCCTAGAGGAGTTAAACTCTTCACATATCCGATTACTTGGAATTTTATGTCTCAAGGCCGAGGCGTAGTCTTCTACCTAGGCCCGAGCAGCAGAAGCGAGGAGATTAGAGGAATTGCAGCCTCATACATTAGTCTAAAGACTTTCGATCAACTTGGAAGAGTGTTAGAAGAGAAAACAGGCGGTAGACCTTTGCCTAAGAGGCCATTCAGTGTAATGTTGAAAGAAGGCAATACGGACCTCGACGATGACGCTCGAGTGTTTAATTCGGTGACGCGTGCGCTAATGAAACAGACGGGAAAGAATGTGTTGCAGATTATCAATCTTGCAGAACTTGAGAACAAGTACGCCGGCAATCTTGACAAACTCTTCACCCACATCGGACGATCGATCGGCGAAAATATGAACCTTGGCAACGTCACCCTAGCCGTAGCCAAACCTGGACTTGAGATCACTAGTAAGCTGCTTAACATAACCCGATGGCATCTACGACTAATCGAACGAGATGGAGCAATCTTCCTCTACGGCATAAGACCACGAGTCATTCCCCATGCGATGGAGATGGAAATAGACGAGTCACTCGAACAACTAAGCATGCGCCTAACCCCCATGATTTGAGCCAATGAACACGCCTTAGCGCCTGTCTATATTGGTGCGAGTTGGCATTCGCACGCGGCAATTGAATCGACACAAATTGATGGACATTTGAAAGCGTTGGCAGAATTCTATTGCCTACGCTCGGTAAGGCGCACTACATTCAAGATTCGAATGTGCGCAAAACTAGAGATTCAGCGTTTAAGTTTTCCAAAGATTCATTGATCATAGCCGTCTTCCAATTTGTTCAAGCCTAATTTTTCTTCTGTTTTCGGCCTCTGACCATCGCCGTTTTTCTTCATCCGTTTCTAATTTGAGTGTGGGAACTAGAACTGGTTTGCCATTCTTGTCGAGGGCCACGTGCGTCAGGAAACAGGTTCCCGTGTGCCTAACCTTTCCAGTGATCGGATTCTCAGCTTCGACTCGTACGCCTATCTCCATAGAAGTTCTGTGAACGTAATTAATTGACGCGATGAGCCGGAGTAGATCTCCAACGTAGACTGGTGAAAAGAAGTCCATGCGGTCAATCGAGGCTGTGACTACATTGTTCCGTGCATGCCTTTTAGCCACTATCGAAGCAACTTCGTCGATGAGTCTCAGAATAGCGCCGCCGAAAACATTCCCGGCAACGTTCGCATCCATAGGCATCATTACTCTAACAACAGTAGTTGACGATTCGTTTGGAGATTTCGCGCTTTCGGACATTGAGGATACACCCTTTGCAGAGATGCAATTCACGAATATTTGCTTCGCGCCCAGGTAAGATATAGAAATTTTTTCTCGAGCATGGGTATGTCGGTGCGACTGAATCGTAATATGGTTCGCGTCACGGTTCTAGGAGGTTTCTTCGATTGACATCTTACATGTTAAGGATCCTATAATCACAAGTAAGCATCCGACCCAAAGATACACTCCCGCTTCAACTTCAAGGTACACGGAGCTGATGATGATCGAGAGGAGTGGAGTAAGATACGATAATAAGGTTACAAGAATCATGTTTCCTCTCCTCATAGCGTTGTCCCAAAACGCATAAGCAATGATCGTGGGAAAAACCGCCATATACGCGAGCTCGACTCCAGATTGGGGAGTCCATTCGGTTCTCTCAGTCACGAGGAGCCGCAACACCGCCAGTGTCAATCCACTTACAAGAAGAAATAGAGGCACAGCTCCAGTCTCAGCCCCTCGTGCCCAACGCCGAGCCAGGTTCGAGTAGAACGCCCAACAAACTGCCGCAA
>CAYWMG010000011.1:0-2471 GCA_964459245.1 uncultured Candidatus Bathyarchaeia archaeon | reverse complement strand
CAAGAGTACGGATCCCCACGAGTCGCATCTCGGTAAATATGCACCCGGCTGTGAGGTACTCGTCAATAGTATCAATCACATGATCAGTATCGCCGATCAAGCTCGTATTCAGAGTCTCTTTCACCGTCTTCTCCCTAATCTGGTTAAATTGGGGAGCATGATAGAATTGGTGCAGAGTATAGTTGGTTAGGCGTTTTGCTTGGTCATTTGTCTCAGCCAAGCAGAGGAACGTTTGTCGGCCCAGTTTCAACCTCACCGATTGGCGTCCATATTTTTCCAGCAGTTCAGTTATCTTCTTCATGCCGTCCCTGAATTCCTTCACCGACCCTCCACTCACCAAACCTTCACCGTACTTCGCGACACGCTCGTAGACGCGCGTGGAGTGACCGCCTCCGATCCATACGGGAATGGGCCTGGGTTTCGGGTAGATGGCGTCTACTTTGACGTTGAAGTATTTGCCTTGAAAATTGATTGCCTGGTTCGAGATCCATAGTCTCTTTATGAGTTCAAGGGACTCGTCAAAGATGCGGCCTCTCTCTTTGAATGGAAGATTGGTAGCCTCGAAGCTGCCTGGGTACCGTCCGATAACGAGGGACGGAATGAACCGACCGTTAGAGAGCTCTTGTATCGTGGCGCACTGTTTCGCGAAAAGAACTGGATGTCGCCAGGGTAATACTAGGGATGATGGCCCAAGATTCGTATTCTTAGTTAGTCCCGCAACGTACGAGAGGGTGCTCATGGCTTCGTAGAAGTTAGTGACCGGAAGCCCATTCTTCTCGTTTTCATCCACGCTCTCTGCGACGCCTGCTGAGAAATGGTACCTTGCCTCTTTAGCCTGTGCTAGGGAGTCATGTACGCAGACTGCATCGAATCCCTGACGATCTGCCTCCAAAGCGATTCGGCTTATACACTCGGGCCGTGCTAGCGGACCCGAAACTGGTAACCTGATTCCGAGAATCGCTTTCACAATGAACCACAATTGACGCGGTAGAATTATCTTAGGATTTAAGATCAACCTAATTATGAAACATTCTACTGCATACACTAAGTGCCATTATTGACCGGCCTTCGTCTTGTGGCATGCTCCCTTTCTTTCTGCTTTTCAGTGAGTCTCTCTACTTCCTGGATTAGTCTCTCCACGTTCTCCATCTTTGAGAAGAGCTTAGCGTATTTGTAACCGCGGATTCCGAATAGTTCTAGGATTGGAGCCACCACAAGTAGTGCGGTTTGGCTAGTTATTGAACTGAGAGGTTTATTCACTTCCAAAAACATTATGGCCGGAATTTCTAATCCCAGCCTCATTACGTTTGTTGCCAAGTATCGGATTAGCGCAGTCTCCTCTTCAGGGGTTAAATCTTTGAAAGCGTCGAACAAGTTAGCTCGCAGATCCTGATTCCCGTAGCATTTACGATGAACGTAAGCGAGTTACTCTTTTAAAATCCAATGTTTGCCATTAGCCCCAAACTGTAGTGATTAGTATATAGAGAAGCATACTGTTCCACGCGTAAGTAGAAAAACGAATTATGTTCAAAACTGCGTGGGCGAATTGTGAATTGGTTGGCTGACGCCTCTTTCGGAATAGTTGCTGGCAGGATCTCAGGAGTTGTTCTCCTTTCAGCAATCATTGTCATAATATTGGCATGGATAACGTTAGCTAGGCTTGGCAGAATTCCCAAATTGCGAGAACTAGGCCCGATAAAGGCGATTGAAGAAGGAGTCGGCCGCGCAACCGAAATGAATCGCCCGGTACTTTTCGCTGAATCCTTACCCAACTACAAGCTGTACGGCGCATGGGCCGCTGCGATAATTGCGTCGTTAACTATCCTGGACTATTTGGCGAGGCTTTGCGTCAAGTACAAAGCGAATCTCATAACATGCCTCGGACGCACTGAAACGTTGCCGATAGTTCAACGAATAACTTCTGAAGCTTACATGAGCGAGGGAAAGACGTACAATCCTGCGAACATTCTCTTCTTCCCGGAGCAGGCGTATACGGCTGGCGTTTCGGGCGCCATAATGAAGATGAAACCTGCAACGTGCGTCTATTCTGGAATGATTGTCCATGAGGCGGTTATATTTGGCGAAGCAGGAAACCTAGTAGGTGCTTTCCAGATTGCGGCTGGAACCGCCATCAACAACATCCCCTTCCTAATCACGACTTGCGACTTTACGTTGATTGGAGAAGAACTTTACAGTGGTGCAGCCATAGTGTCAGGGCATCCAATTCAGCTAGGAAGCATCGCGGGTCAAGATTTCTGCAAATACATTATCATGGCTATGATAGTGGCTGGCGTTGCCCTCATCTCTCTCGGTTCAAAGATCATTCTCAACCTTCTAAGCTTTTGATGGTGAGTAAGATTGGCGAAAAGAGTTGGAGTCAGCCGCGAACTACCCATCCTAGTCACGTTCGTTGTAGGAGTTGCGTTGATAACTGATTATTACGTGCAGTATGCGCCATTGAAGAGCTTCGC
>CAYWMG010000010.1:0-5686 GCA_964459245.1 uncultured Candidatus Bathyarchaeia archaeon | reverse complement strand
CCTCGTGAGAATAATATTCGCCTGAGAGTACTTTCCTTATTATCGTTACGTAATCGCGCAAGCGTTCGAGTCGATGATCCACTCTTATGCCATGCCCAGCCAGAACTGAACGGTCGTGGCCAGCGCCTAGTCCGAGAATGGCGCGGCCTTCGCTCAACTCATCTAGCGTGGCAATGGCCATCGCGATCTGGACTGCGCTTCTCGTATATACATTTACTATCCCTGTAGCAAGGCGGATTCGGTGAGTTTGATTACAGAGATTTCCAAGCATTACGAAAGAATCACGTCCTATGTCCTCATTTAACCACACACTATGCAACCCGGATTGGTCAGCAAGTTTAATCGCCCGAACAATATCCACAGAAGTAAACCAGTTGCGTGGCGAGTAATAGTCGTCGTAAAGATTAAGCCCCAGCGGAAAAGGTCTCGTGCTCGCTGCCATCCTCCTCATGTGGGAAAAATACTGTCGTGGAACCTGCTATGCGTCTTGTCCATCGTGATGAGATCCTTATCTGGTAACGCTTGCCTACTAATATTTACAGGTTTGACTGGAAGGGGTGCACTGATGGCCCATGCCAAAGCAAAATGGTATAATGTGGCAAGCAGAATAGGCATCAAACCAGGAAGATGAGTGAAATGAGTACCGTGAATTCGGAACATCTCTTTGAGCGAGCCTGTAAAGTTCTCCCGGAAGGGGTCAGTTCTCCTGTGAGAGGCCCCAGATACTTCAAGCCCTATCCAATCTACATGAAAAAAGCCCAAGGCTCAAAATTATTCGACGTGGACGGGAATGAATATGTTGACTTTAACATGGCTCTCGGGCCTTTGATTCATGGCCACGCTCCTCCAAAGCTAATCGAGGCCGTCAAGAACGCAATGGGCGACGGGACGATGCTGGGAATCAATCAGGAAATAGAGGTGGAGGTCGCTGAAAAAATTGAGCAGATGGTTCCGAACGCTGCCCTCATAAGATTCACTAACAGTGGCACGGAAGCTACCATGCACGCCATCAGGCTAGCCAGAGGATATTCAGGAAAGAAGAAGATACTCAAGTTCGAAGGCCACTTTCACGGCAATCATGACTACGTCCTAGTGAACATCCAACCGCCGGCCGGCGTGCTAGGGAGTAGAAGATGTCCTGTAAAAATTCCTCAAGGCCCCGGAATCCCTGAAGAGACCTTATCCAACACGCTAGTCATTCCATGGAACGATGCCGAGATTCTCGAAGAGACCGTCAAGAGACATAAAGACGACCTGGCGCTGGTGATCACTGAACCCGTAATGGGTAACTGTGGCTTCATCGCCCCCAAACCCGGATATCTGAAGGCTATGAGAGAGATTACAACAGAGAACAACGTTCTCCTCCTATTCGACGAAGTCATAACCGGCTTCCGCCTGGCATCTGGCGGAGCTCAAGAATATTTCAAAATTGACGCAGACCTAGTGACAATGGCAAAAGCGTTGGGCGGAGGCTTCCCCATAGGAGCATTTGCTGGAAGACGAGAAATAATGAATACCCTTGTAGCTGCAAAAGGGAATCCTGTACATCACTCTGGAACCTACAACGCGAACGCGTTATGCTTACACGCCGCAAGAGCCTCGTTGGAAGCATTAACTGCACGCGGCGGAGAAGCATACAAGCATTTGCATACCATCGGAAACCGGATGATCACAGGAATCCGCAAAATATTCGAAGAGAACAAAGTTGAAGGTATCGTGCAAGGCATAGGCCCAATGTTCCAGGTCTACTTCACGAAGCTGAAATCAATTAATGACTCGAGAGAATTTGCTACAAGCGTCGATCAAGTTACCTACTCAAGATTCGGACGAGAACTTCTACAGAGAGGCATCTTCATAAGTCCAATCGCGAGCGAGAACTGGTTCATCTCTACAGCACATAGCAAGGCAGACGTAGATTTCGGCCTAAAAACAGTCAACGCCTCTGTAAAAGCCCTCAAGAAAGCAGGAGCCTTACCTACAAAATAGTGTACCCACTCGTCGTCACTAGGCCAAGATCAACCCTCGATACACGATACCTTTTATTTAACGAAATCAACCTACTCGCAGAATTCAACAAGGGTGGAAGAGCTGACGTCTACGCAAATAAGGGAACTCTCCATGAGGAAAGCTTTGCTTGTCACCGTGGGAGCAATTTTGATGATGGGCCCATCTTTCCTCGCAAAGATCTTAATTGAAAGATTAAAGTTCGAGATTGGTGCGGTAGCAGTGGGAGCATTAGGAATGTTCTTGATTGGTACTTATCTGGTTCTGAAATTTGCAAGAGACTAACGTTTTCTAGAATGGGTTCAAAACAAAGTTCGTGTAGATAGTCATCCCGAGAGAGATTACAAACAGCACAGCCCAAAACTTGCGGTTCCACACGTACACCTTGCGACCGTCAAAAATAGCGAACGGGATTAGGTTGAAGAGTGCGAGGAAAGAGTTGATCGAAGCACCTGCCAGAACTGCCTGAAAGATCCATCCTGACCCCAAAACAAGAAGTACCAGTAGTAATGCGGCTGTGATTACAACATTCACAACAGGACCCGCGAAAGCTGTACGCCCCATCCTTTCACGATCGGCAAAGCCCGAGATCATAACCGCTCCGGGCGCAATAAATTTGAACGGTGAAACTATCGAGATAGCAGTCAACAACACTCCAGTCATGTTCAGCCTGAACTCCGCAAAGAGGCCATAACCTTGCGCAACATACTTGTGAGCAAGTTCGTGCAGGATGAACCCCATCGAAAAGAGTACCGTCGCCAATATCAGCCCCGGAACTCCGATCGAGAAAGACGTTCCCAGAAAGAATGAGATTCCAGCAGCCGTCACAAGCGCAGTTCCAACCAGAAGGTGTCGCTTCTCAGTTTGACCGAAATGAATTGACCTTGAGGGCGGCGACAATAACCCACCTTGAGTATTTCGAGATAGTTCTGGCGCCATAACATTTCGAACAGACCACAGGGCTTTAACCCTCCATGTCTCACTGCAATCATGGCTCTCCGGCAGCCTGTGTTCTGGACAGTAGTAATTCTTACAGTAGTTACATTTGAATGGAAGCTCTAGATCAAGCCCGCATCTCTCACATTTCAAACCATGAGGCTCCCGTATAATATGCTCAAGCTTCTCACTTTTAATCTTGGTACTGAATAAGGAGAAGGTGACTCAAAGATGCCACGTTGTAGCACGTGTGATAACGAATTTGAGAAGCTAGAGATGTGTCAGTATTGCAAGAAGTCATTCTGTAGAGAAGACTACCCTGCCCACATGGCTCGGGAACGACGTCACGCAGGATTAGCAGAAGATGAAGGCAAGCTATGGAGAAGGAAACGAGAAAGTCCTGACCCATACTGATTATTTCTATTTGTGTCTCCACAAAATCGAAAGCGCGAATATCGGTTTAGAATAACTTAATTAGCGACGGGAAGAACGACCTCCACTATGTCCAAGTACATAAAGACTGAACAGAAGACAACCGTTCCAAAACACAAACACTGCCTGGTCTGCTCCACACCAGTCTCAATGGACCGAGTCTATTGTGGACAGATATGTGAAGATGAATTCCGCCGGTCCGAACGCAAACGCAAGTATACATTCATCATAATCCTATTACTGTTCCCAATACTCTTCCTCATCCTAACCCTCTTCCACCGATAGGGACCTTCTAAGAACCATTCATGCTGGTATCAGCGCCAGAACTGATAATCAGCATCAAACCATCCTACAAGCAGTCAAACCGCAGGTCCAGCTTTCCGGGAGGTAAATCGGGAAATAACACACGTGAGCCGTTAATATAGATGGGTTACTTTTAAATCTACATCGACCCTCAAAACATTCCCGAAAGAAAATGTCTCGAGAAAAGAAATTATTCGTACGAAAAGCTACAGGGCTCGTCAGGGAAATAGGTCCACTGACCGCAGCGATCATCATACTCTCAAACACTATAGGCCTCGGCTGGCAGAAGAGAGTCTTTCAGTTTACTGGTGCAGCTCCACTGCCAGAGAACTTGTGGGTGGCAGGCCTGCCTCCAATGGTCATGGCGTTCTTGATCGGAGGCATCGTTATCTTGCTGTCCGTGGCTGCCTTCGCCGTTCTAATCGCGGCGATGCCACGTTCGGGCGGTGGATACGTTGCCATCTCAAGGCTCGTCAGTCCATTCTGGGCTTTCGTAGGCTCATGGTTCGAGTTCCTAAGCATCTCCTGGTCCTTCGGAATCGTTGCTGTCGCAGTTTTTGAAGGCGTCTGGTTCATCTTCGGACCAATAGTTGGACTCACTGCAGCAGGAGTAAACGAAGTCGTCCTGTTTGGAGCAGGACTTCTTCTCGTACTCATCTTCACAGCAATCGGATGTTTAGGAGTCAGAATGGCGGGGTATCTTCTACAAGTGATGTGGTGGATTCCAGCAGTGTTGACTGTATACGCGCTCTACTTGTTGTTCACCTCAGTATCCAACCCTAACGCATTGATTGCCGGTATCGCAGCATTCGGCAAGGCTCAAGGCGTCCCAAACCTCACAGCTGACATGTACGTCAAAGGAGCGCTAGCGCAAGGACTTGACGCGGCAAACGTGGGCAACTACTGGTCCGCTGTATCAGTAGCAATGATCGGAGCATACTTCGCATACATTGGATACGCTGCATCAACATTCGTCGCTGGAGAGGTGAAAGAAGCAAACAAGACGCTACCAAAAGTCTTAGTGCTCTCCGGTGTTGCCATCCTAGCATTATACATGCTAGTCTCATGGGCTGGCGCAGCAGCAACCGCAGCACTCGGCCGAGTAACATTGCCCAACGGACATATCTGGTCATTCTTCGAAGCCTACTCTTACCTCTCATACGGTGCTGGCAACCTCGCAAAAGCCGGAGTTCCAGCCGTGAAGGCGTGGACTACTACGGTGGCTGCATTTACAGGCATTGGATTAGGCTTTAGCTCATTGAACTGGCTTCTCTTCATTATGGGCTGCTTGTTCGTTGCCAAAGACATTCCACCCTTCATCCTAACCGCTTCTAGAGTTCTCTTCGCCATGGCATTCGACCGAGTTCTGCCAACATCACTTGCGAATGTTAACGAAAGATTCCATTCTCCAGTTAATGCCACAATTATTACAGGCGTAGCTGCACTGCTCGGCTGCTTCTCTGAATCCGGCGTAGTATCCACCGGCGGCCCATGGAACCCAGGAGGAGTTTTAGGCGGTGCACTCAACGGCATCTTCAGCATCGGCGTTGCAAGCACGGACCTGTTTGACGCAGTCTTCTTCACACTGTTTGCGCTGGCACTTGTAATGTTACCGTATAGGCGACCACAGATCTATGCAGCCGCACCTATCAAACTGGGAGGAAAAACAGGCATCGTCCTACTTGGCATAGTAGGAGTCATCGCTAACCTAATACTTGACTGGATGATCCTCACAGCTCCGCAAGATGCATACAACATCCTGGCACCAACTTCTGACAATTGGTTTGCGATCGGCTTTACAGTACTATTAGGCGTAGTCGGCGCCGCAATATACCTATACTTCAAGTACGCCCACAAGGATGTCGACTACTCAACAATATTCACAGAGATTCCGCCAGAGTAATCCAACATCCCCCTCCTTCTTTTTTCTCAAACCCCCTTCTTTATTCTCAAAACCGACTGAGCTTAACGCTCTTCTTCCATTACGCTGCACTCCAAAAAAAGCAAGTAT
>CAYWMG010000009.1:0-5503 GCA_964459245.1 uncultured Candidatus Bathyarchaeia archaeon | reverse complement strand
GTCGTCGAATGATCTGATGGGGCATTTGGGAACAATTTCGATCTTTCCCCTATAAAATGGATGATACTTCAACGCCAATTGTGCCGGGAGAAATGCTTTCCTAAGCGACTCGTCGGTTGATTCGATTGTCGACTTCATTTTCAAACATCCAGGTAATTAGATGCAAGTCACTTAAATAGTGGCCTTGCGTTTTGCTTGTCGCAGCTTAAACTTACTAGCATTGATACGGTGGCAACATTATATGGGCATGTATAAGTACATCACTGAAACGTGGAAAGATCGAGAGAAGACTGAGTTCGAACGCTATCTTCGTTATCGAGCTATCAAATGGCGACGAGAACCAACAGTACATAGAGTTGAACAGCCGACGCGGATTGATCGCGCTAGAGCACTCGGATATAAGGCTAAGCAAGGTTATGTTGTAGTCAGAGTGCGAATTCGGAAAGGCGGAGCTAGAAAACCCCGCCCTAGATCAGGACGACGACAACGTGCTCTGGGTGTTAATCTATTTACGCGAGCTATGAACTTGAAAAATATTGCTGAACTTCGTGCTAAGAAGAAGTATCCTAACCTTCGTGTACTGAATTCGTACTACGTTTGGGAAGATGGAATACATCATTGGTTCGAGACCATTCTGAGAGATCCTAGCAATCCTTCTTCAAGATTCTAATGAGATGGCTGTGTCAACTGCAGGTTGCCTAAGCCGCTGGTCGTGATCAAACTCGGCGGAGCGGCTCTAACGGACAAGACTCACATCTACACGCCTCGGTTCAAGACACTTCATTCCGCAGCGAGGCAATTGACGGCGATTAAAAAGCGGTGGTCGGTTATTCTTGTTCATGGCGCGGGGAGCTATGGCCATATCCCGGTGAAGACTTTTGGTTTATCTAAGGGGTATCATGACCAGACACAGCTTAGAGGACTGGGAGAGACAAAATTTCGTCTTCTCGAATGGGAGTTCACAATTGACGAGGTTTTCTTGCAGCATAAGGTCCCAATCGTTCCATTCGTGACCTCTTGCTATACGGTGGCGCGAAGGGGGCGGATCCTCTCATGCGATATCGATCCCATTAAGACTTGGATAAAGCTGGGCTGTGTCCCGTCTACTGGAGGGGATATAGTGTCCGATGTATCAGCTGGGTTTTCAATTGTATCCGGGGATCAACTGGCGGCGTATTTGGCAATCGCCCTCAAGGCTAGGATGTTAATTTTCGCGACTGACGTGGATGGAATTTTTGACGCGGACCCCAAAACCAAGCAAAGTGCACATTTGATCAAAGAAATCCCCGTCTCCTCTATACGAAGGATTTCGACTGACATGGGTCGCACTATAACGGATGTGACTGGTGGAATGAAAAACAAACTTGAGGAGGCAGCTGCTGCTGCGTTCAATGGAATACCTGTTTTCTTCGTGAACCTGCTTAAAGGTAACAGGATGCAAGACTTGGTTCTCGGCAGACGAGTTGTCTGTTCAGAGTTAGTTCGGGGATAGTTACAGGAGCGGCAGATTGCCCGTGATCTTGTCAACGAGATCCGCGGGAGCTGGACCAATCCCAACGCAAGTGGCTGTACCAGGTGGAAGCTGCGTTAGACCACTATCACGTATTATCGCCGAGGGCAAACCAAGATTCCTAGCTTCTTGGTTGAGTTTGTACAGGTCGCTCTCAGTGTTCACTTTAACTGCTACCTTACACTGGCCTGAACGAAGCCATTCATCCCACCACTCTGGATGGGCTCGTTTCGCATCCTCTGACGAACAAATGGCGGCGTGGCCCACCTGGACTGCTATCTTTCCCTTTCCCATTTCCAAATCACGTCGAACAGCCACCACGAGTTTCAACTTATGCTCTCCCGTACCTAACCCACCCACGAACCTATTTGCTTGTCCGGGAAATAAGTCAGAATGAGGTATTAGGAGTGCCTGACAAATCATCCGTACAGTCTGCTGAGATAAGCACGATCGCTCATGCCACGGAAGATCCTGTAAAGGTGGAAAGTGCAGTGAGAAGACTACTGCAGGGGTTAAATCAACAGTTTACCAGAAACTATCTTGAAGGCCATCACGGCAACCAGATCATTAAATTCAACGCTCGACTAACACAAAGCAATGCAGTCGGATTTGCCAGCCGCTTTATAGAACAACTTTCTAAGAACGAACGGAATTTAATCTTGCAGAATTTGGCTCTGCATCGTGATGATGAGGGAAACCTGTACATCAGGATTAACAAACAAAAGTCATTTCGTGGCGAAGTTCTATTGGGAGACGACGACCCCATCCGAATCAAGATCAAATTTAATCGGCTCATTGGAGATTTGCATGAGACAATCACTCGCTTCTTGGAGTTGGAATAATTGCACAAAACCGTTGACTTACACATTATTCCTAGAGTAGAAGATGAGAAATCCTGCATAAAGATAGCTCAAATGCTCAAATCTGCAGGATACCGTGCAGTTGCATTAACCCTCCCAACTGGACTCTTGAAGGAACATGTCCGTTCTATACGTAACCGTTTTACCGATTCAGGAATTGAGGTGTTCGTTCGTATAGACATAAGTTGCGCTAATCGGCAAGAACTGCTGAGACTACTACGTCGTTTCAGGAACGTATATGATGTGGTTGCTGTGAAATGCGTTAATCACACTCTTGGTCTCGTAGCCGCCAGAGATAGACGGGTAGACATAATCTTCTTTGACCCTCTCAAGCGAGACGTACGGTTTGACCATTCAATTGCAAATGTCTCGCGTGCAGCTCTCGAATTAAACTTAAGCACTTTATTCTCAGAGAGCACCCTACTCACGAAACCTATGAAAGAAATTGATATTGCAACACAGCATACGGTGAGAATTGTACTGTCCAGTGGTTCTACTTCACCTATGATGATAAGAACGCCAGAACAGTTGAGTGCGATTGGTATGGTTCTAGGTCTTAATGTACGTCAAGCTCATGATGGGGTCTCAGCGATTCCTTGGTCTATCGTCGAACATAATGTTGAACGACGATCAAAGGAGTATGTGGAAGAGGGTGTGAGAGTAGTCAAGAAGAGGGTAACCTGAGGGATGAGACGTTACTTGTTAATCCGCATTTATTCAGAAAACCACACTGCGATTTCTGGAGAACAATTCAACGATGCGCTACTGAGTTCAGTGCGAAAGTACTTCGGCGAGATCGGGGTCAATACTATTGTCCCCAAACTATTACGATTCGACCCACATAGACTTGAAGCCATTGTTGCATGTCAGAGTCGAGAGAAAGACTTGCAAGCAGCTGTTGCCCTCATCAGAGAAATTGCTGGATCATCAACAGCAGCATTGACCGTAAGAATCTCTGGTACAATCAAGAGCCTGATGACTTGATAACAATGTTTTTGATTCAGCAATAACGTAATTGGGTGGGGATGAAGAAGCCAGTCCCAGCCAGATCTTTTTGCTGAAGAGATGATGACCTCAGCGACGGGCCGACCCACATTCACTCAATCTGACCGGTTTACGAGCAACTTAGTCATCTAATTGCGATTAGTCACGTAGGAGTTCAGGCAAAGGTTTTATTGCAGAATCTTACTGAGAGGAACGAATTTCGCGTCAGAGGAAATTGAATTGTCAATGTTTTCTGTCCCCGGAGCCTACGATCGTGCAATCACAGTCTTTTCGCCAGATGGGCGGTTATTTCAGGTTGAGTACGCTTCAGAGACTGTGAAGCGAGGAGCTACAGTACTTGGAATCGCTTGCCCTGGCGGAGTTGTCCTCGCCGCCGAGGAACGGGCGACATCAAAATTGCAGGATCCAACCTTCATGTGGAAAATCTTCCAAATAGACGAGCATCTTGGCGCTGCAGTTGCCGGCTTGAGTTGTGATGCTCACATATTAGTGGATCAAGCGAGAGTTTACGCACAATCTAATCGATTACTGTATGATGAGCCAATTGATGTGGAAATACTCACACGCAGAATTGGCGAGATCAAGCAACTGTACACACAACATGCTGGAGTCCGCCCGTTTGGAATATCAATACTCTTTGGCGGATTAGACCGGAAAGGCAGTCGCCTATTCTGGACGGACCCCAGCGGGGCATTTCTCGCGTATAAAGCCTGGGCTATTGGAGCTGGCGGAGACGCTGCAAACGAGATACTTGAAGCCGAATACAAGGATAACATGAGCCTGGACGATGCTGTTCTGCTCGCATTAAAATGCATGAATAAAGTGTTGGAGGAAAAGTTAGATGCTCAGAAAATACGAATTGCAACTGTTCCAGCAACCTCCAAGAAGTTTGCAAAACTCACGCAGGATGAAGTCGAAAAATATCTTAAACGGCTAGACGCATCCAAAAAGGCCGTTAGCCGATGAGTGAAAAGTTCACAACAGCACGAATTTCAAAAAGCGGCGAAAAATTCGAGATCCTTGTGAAGCCAGATCCAGCACTAGAATACAAAATGGGGAAACAATTAGGAATCTCACAACTGCTGGCTATAGATGAGATCTATAGCGATGCAGGGAAAGGCACTCGCGCATCTGTCGAGAAGCTGGAGAAAGCATTCGGAACCACTGACCCAATCAAGGTCGCAGAGGAGATTATGAGACATGGCGAACTCCAACTTACCACCGACCAACGGCGACAATTGGTTGAGGATAAACGTAGACAGATAGTTGCCTTCATCAGCAGGAATTGCATAGACCCACGCACTGGTACTCCTCACCCACCGATACGGATAGAGCAAGCACTCGCCCAAGTGAAATTTGCGATAGATCCATTCAAGAGTGCTGACGAACAAGCGAAAGATATCATCGACGAACTCAGAACACTGCTGCCCATTAAAATGGAGCAAATGCGTGTCGCGGTTAAGATTCTCGCTGAATATGCCCCTAAGGGATACGGTGCCGTCAAAGGCTACGGGACAATAACTCGGGAAGAGTGGCAAGCCGACGGGGCTTTGGTTGCCGTCGTAGAGATGCCTGCCGGACTATACGGCCCGTTCGTTGAGAGACTAGGCAAGGTTACACAAGGCACAATTCAGACAAAAGTGATGAAGTAATAGCCACCGATTCAGTTAGCCAAAGTATAATTATCAGCTTTCCGTGTTCTGTTCAACTTCGAGTTGGAACAATTGACGATGCACGCCGAGCCTAAACAGCTGGTCACCCCTGGGGATCTCCTGGCTGAAGGACCATACTTTGCGGGAGAGAACACTTACCGGGACGGTTCAAAAATATACTCCTCCAGGATCGGACTAGCGGACATCATCGGAAACAGATTGATTGTAGTGCCCATAAAAGGGGCATACATACCAAGAATCGACGATATAGTAATTGGCAGAATCACCGACATCGGAATGTCAGGTTGGCAAGTCGACATCTCCGCACCATACCAGGCAATGCTCCCAGCATCCGAGACACCCATGGACCGCGATGCAGGCCGAGGAGACCTCGCTCACTACTACGGAGTAGGAGATCTAACTCTGGCACAAGTAATCGCCTTCGACCGAACCCGCGACCCATTGCTAACCACCAA
>CAYWMG010000008.1:0-6360 GCA_964459245.1 uncultured Candidatus Bathyarchaeia archaeon | reverse complement strand
GGCTCCAAGGCATCCCCGACTGGGCAGGACTCTGGTTCTCGATCTTCCCCAACGTCGAGACTTTTGCAATACAAGCGTTTGCGCTCCTGCTCGTGGCGGGAAGTTACTTCGCCAGATCCATGAGGTGGCGGAGCATCTTTCATCGCGCAACCAGCACCACGCTGTGGATGCATCATAATGTGAAGACTTGAGGGACACCTCGAAGATTACTATGAGAAAAGCACTCATCATTCTATTAATTTAACGCTGTTAATATTACAAATTAACAGTTAATGCCGGCGAAGAATGTGAGAGTAAACAGCGAAGAGAAGATGCTTCCGTTAGTTCGCGCCACCCTCGCAAGACGACTACTACAAATGGGGTTCAAAGCAAGTCAGATATCGCGCATCCTAAACGTGACTCCAGCTGCTATAACTCAATACTCTAAAGGAGTACGAGGAAAGAAAATATCAGAAGCTCTGAGTCAAAGACAAATTGTCGATGCACTGACTGAGAAGAGTGCGCAGAGAATCAAAGGAAACATGGAACCATTAAGCACCGTAGAACTCCTAGACACAGCTCATCAAATCCTCACTTTTACAAGCGGAGAAAGAATCCTTGAACAGAAACCAGAGAATAGGAAAAAGAGCGAATCCATCGTGATCCTGAAGGAAAGGCTTCAACTAGAATTGAAAGCTGCGCAGAGATGCCTCGACCTAGCGAACCGCGCAAAAGACGAGTACAGCCGACTCCTACTTCGAATGGTCGCATCAGACAGCATCAGACACGCAGACATTGTCTCGCAAATAGTCTTATGGATGGAAACCGGACGCGAAGTCGCATACGAGATCCCTGATCAAGTATTACTGAATGAAATACTTGCCATAGAAGACAATGCCAACGAATTCTCCCTACGGAAAACAGTCAGAATCAAACACGGTGTTGCAAAACTCCTCTTGGAATCAATAGACATGGATGAGGAAAAACATGAACGACTAATCGGAAAGTTAGCAGAGGGATTCAGAAGAAACTGAAAACGGAGCGGCTGACGCTAATAGTCCTAAGGCTTCAAAAATTAACCTTTTCAACTACTGAAGATCTCCGCTCCATCTCTGTTCAAGTTTCTCGAACACGTATGGGACTATGAATACAACGGCAAGTCCAAGTATAGCCCAGTTTACAAATGCCAAATTTCTTAATGATAATCTTAACGCAATAATCAAAGAGCCCGCGATTAGTCCTCCGATCAGGATTCTGCCTATTTTCCTCTCCAAACTTACTTGAGTGTTAAATCCGACGAATTTATCTTCAAGAATCGTACCCAACGAGAAGGCGAAGAGATAACCACTAATCTCCATCGAACTTCCCCCAGCTCTTAACCCCATCCACTGAGAAATTGCCAGGATCAACAATGATCCCACGGCAAAAAGGATAGGAGGTAACTGTTTCATCCTACCTAAAACAGTGCATTTTGCTAATGCTGAAGAGAATGCCGCTATGATTATGCCAATCAACACACCCCCTATCACTTGTATTGGATAGTGAACTCCAAGATAGACACGAGACACGCAAACACCCAACACGACCACGAATCCAACAACTAAACCTCTCAAACTCTTCATGTCAATTGATAAGAAAGCCCAAAAACTCGACGAACCTTGCGCATGTTCACTTGGAAATCCGTACGATGTATCATTCCTACTCACAATGCGTATTTGACTGGGAGGACGAGGAGAATGAACCAGAGGTTTCAGAATCATATTCAACCATGCTCCGCACAGAATTACGTATGTGACAATCCTCCCTCGTCTCTTATCTAAACACCAGTAAGTGACCGCCGATAATCCCAACAGAACGCTCGGTTCTCCCAGCAGGGTAACCGATCTGAAAAAATGATTAAACTCAGGAGCAAGCAGTCCTTGAAAGAATCGAATCAACTCCGTCCCAAAAAGCAGATCAACTAATGACAAGCAATTTACCAATAACTGCCGCATCTAGCAGAGGAATTTGAAGGTTACGTCGATGACAGTTTAAGCAATGAAGTCACATGGTCATCATTCATGCATATGATGAATACTCCAATCACTCTTTCCAAAACCAAGACTAACTTAGAACGTTCCATGCTACTATTAGTATCCTGAAATGAGTTAAGGAATTACTGAAACGGAATCCACTTGTTTAGAGGAAAGATGGGAGGGGAGAACCAGAGGTTCTGAGATTCCCTGTTAAATTTCGAGATGTCACGATTTGCTCTATTTGAGCTTCTTCGTATAAGCCTCGACCAGTTTGCAAAGTTTCAGGAGCAACCAAATGAGGACAACTGCCACTACGATGCCTAGGGCGAGTCGGATTAATCCAAAGCCCCAGAATAATCCGAAACCATGTGACCGCATTGGCGCTGCCAGAACTGTCTCGAGCATACTCAAACATATTCACCTCGATCACAACAATGCAAGAGGGTTAAGGTTAACAAGTAATAAGTCATTATGGATGAATCATCTCTGCATTTTCTGAAACGTTTCAGTATTAGCAAAGAACTTGAGATAATTAACTACACGGCACAGTTGTGTTTACATGATATAGCACAAAAGTGTTTGAAGCAATAGTGAGAATTGGTTTCAGGAGATCAATTATCCGTAAGACCTTCCCTTCCTGAGTGGAAGTGTTAGTGTATGCATTGAATAGATCGATAATCATCGTTCTAATGTTATTGACACTCTTACTTCCGATGGAAGTGAATGCACTTTCACCACCTCGGCGTGCTCCGTCCAACAGTCAAGCGTTAATTATGTCGTCTATGAATGCAACAGTACCGATGGGCTTCCAAGCGCATAATCTTATTTACTATTTGACTCAGGCTGGCTACAATGTTACGTATCTAACCGATGGCGCGGTTACGGTTGATCTTTTGGTGAACAGTTTGAATAGTTACAGTATTGTTGTGTGGCGTACTAACGCTTTCACTTGGGTGCATACTAATTATTGGTATGTGGGGGAGAAGATTAACAGTGCGACGGAGCAGAAGTATGCGGCGGATTTTGCTGCGGGTTATTTGAATGATAAGACGGGCATTTTTGGCGTGGATGTAGACTTCGTTAACGAACATTTCGGGCCGAATACGTTGCCAGGAGTGAAGCTGTTGATTCTGATGGCAAGTAATGGTAACTCGATTGCGCCACAATTTCTCACGGCGGGAGTCTCATCAGTGATCTACTGTAACGGCGCTATCTCGCTCCAATTTGGCTTAATAGACGACCTCATGGTACAGATGGTTGCCTATCTAACGCAGGGAGAGAATGTCTACACTGCGGTCTACAATACTCTTACTCCATTGGATCAGGGGCAAACGCCTGAAGATAATCTTGATTCACCATACGCTCCACCCTTCTGGTATGCGGGCAATGACGCATTAACGATAGTGTAATAATCAGACGGGAAAATTGGAAGGTAAGTCAAAGTCAGAGCGACCTCTTAACCATCTCTGAAGCAGCCATTCAAAACTGTAAAACGAATAGCTTGATCTTGTGCGGAATCTATCGGTGCTTACCAATGTATTCCATGCAACGTGATCGTCACAGTCCATGTCGTTGAGAGGAATTTTGTTTGCGTTACTGCAACTATCTGTCTCTCAGTATAGTACCCGGAATACGAGGTTACTAATCCAATAATGGCAAGCGTCACGATAATGACGAGCATGAAGGGTTTCATTTTCAACTGATGCATCGTTACTAATTCCTTGCATCATGTTATCTAGCTTTTTGATTTCGGGTCATCGTTATGATCACTGATTCGAGAGTAATTGTAAGAGGTTATAAAAAATCAACAGCAAGATCGTCTAGACAGAGTTTGCGTCCTAAACTTTCGAAATACACGCAACTCGGTTGCAACCAGGTCGAGCCCATTGAGTTCATCCTCTTGTTCATACGGAATTTAGAAACCGACGCTGACGAGAACTACTACGTACTACAAAATGAGCCAACAAAACAGGTCGTATAGAAAAGAATAACCTGACCTATGCAAGTTTTCAAATATTTGAGGTTAGATTGGTTCATATGAAGAGTTTAGCAGGAGTCCCAGAAGAGGACGCACGGGAGATAATAAGGCAAGTAAGAGACCTCTACAGAAATATGAACCCGTTCATGAAATCATTCGTTCCTTCCGCTTCTGAGGTTCTTCGCAAGATACCTCCGGTTGCTCGAAAGTATACGGTGGACGACCTCATTAGACTTCTTGAGTGGGCTGCGAAGGAGGGATTGCTCGAGTAAGACGAAATCTAGGTTTGGAACAACACAGCCACAGAATTGAGTCTTTCGTGTTTCATCCGTGATATGTGTGTTCTCTGTCTGGGTAGTCTCCGTTGAGAACTTCTTCTTTGAACTTTGTGATGGCTTTCGTTATAGTCTCGTTCAGGTTGGCGTATCTCTTCACGTACTTGGGTCCAGCATTCTTATCAAGACCTAGCATATCGTTTATGACTAGGACTTGGCCGTCGCAGTACCTTCCCGCTCCAATTCCAATCGTTGGCGCTTCTACGGCGTCGGTTATCTTTTTTGATAGAAGTTCAGGGATGCATTCTAACACTATTGAGAAGACATTCAGTTTATCAATCTTAGTTGCATCATCAAAGATTCGTTTAGCTTCGTCTGCGTCCCTGCCTCTTAGGCGATAGTTTTGTGCGGTCTGCGGTAGCAGGCCGATGTGTCCCATGACCGGGATTTCATTGTCCACCAGTGCCTTGATCACTTCCGTCTTGTTCCCTTCAATCTTCACCCCGTGTGCTCCTACTTCCAGGAATTGTTTTGCGTTGGTTAATGCTTCCTCCACTGTGTTGTAGCTATTGATCGGCATGTCTCCTATTATCGGCGTGTTCTTGGATCCCTTAGCTACGATCCTTGTGTGGTGGAGCATATCCTGTATCGTTACGCTTCTTGTATCTGGATATCCTAGAACCACCATGCCGAGGCTGTCACCTACTAGTATCAGATCAATTCCGACTTCATCAAGGATTTTTGCCATTTGAAAGTCGTAAGCTGTTAGCATGACGATCTTTCTGTTACCTTTCTTTCTTCGTATTTCGTTAAGTCTATCCATTAATCTTCAACTGACTTCTTAGATCATAGGCCGTCGAAAGTTGGTTGGTTTCAGCTAATTGGCGAAGCCGCTGATCGATTAGTTTCAGGCTTTCTGCGAGATTTTCATAATTATTGAAACTAGCTCTGATATGATCAAGTTTTTTACGATTTTCTTTCTTGAGTTTTTCAGCCTTTTCAACTAGAGTAGGCATGGCTCTGACGATGTTGTCAACTATGGTTATAGTCGCGAATCTGGCTGTTCGTGATAAAGGATTCAGGTCGACTGCTACAATCTCCTTACCGCTCTGGACGAGTGCTTGGGTTCGATCTCCGTCCTCAAGTGGGACGAGCACAACGTCCGCGATCAGTATGCCTCGTGAATCAACTCGTCTCCTCTCGCTTTGAATTTCAGGTAACCTTGCTGAAGCGTCCTCGCCTATTCCAAGTACTTGATTGGCCCCCGCTCTTTCAAGAAGTTTCATGATGGCTATTTCTCGATTAGCCGAACGGTAGAAAAGGTTAACTTCTATTTTTGCTCCGACAACATTGGCAAGTCGAACAACATCCTTCGCCACCAAGGCTGCTGTATTTCCGTTAACCGAGATGACAGGGTGTTTAGCTGTCAATAATGCTGCGGCGGCAGCGTCTAGCGCTCTGGAGGCGGCGTGTGTTGTTCTTTCGCCGATCAGATAATCGAAAGCTTCACCTCTTCCATGAGCGAACAACCCTGCTTCAGCAACGATACCTGTCCTAAAATGATCCAGCAAACTTTCCCGAATCCTGATGGATTCAGCTCTCGGATGGCGTTGGCAAACTTTGTTATCTTCTTTCAGAGAACCCTGGCTCCTTTGTGATCTATGTTCATTATGAGAGTGTTTCCTGGGAGTACTTTGTCGAAAATCTGGGTCACTTGTGCCACGCGTTTTCTCTTGACGATTGTAAAGATAGACTCTCCGAGCATAGCCATGCTGAATGTTAGACCTGCTTTATCTGTTTCGTCCAGTATCGTTCGCAATCTCCGTGAAATCAATCCCAGGTGCTCCGCGAATTTACGGGAAATCATCATGAATCTAGCAGGCGTGGGGTGAGCGGCCAATTCAGCTTCAAGTCCGCCTCCAGTTTTGTTTATGTTTCGACGATGAGTTACGTTTGTTAAGATTCTTTTAGTTGACATGGGCCTCGAATGTAAGCACGCTACAACGTAATCTTGACTGATTGGTATTTTTTGAATTTTTCCGGTACCGGGGGCCCCGGGTTTCAATCTTATTTCTAGTCCTCCAAAAGTCTCTCCTATTACTGTGCCCAGGCC
>CAYWMG010000007.1:0-2433 GCA_964459245.1 uncultured Candidatus Bathyarchaeia archaeon | reverse complement strand
TAAACCATTATTAGAAAACTGATCCAGGACACGACGTTCGCCATGATAATGCTCAGTGGATCAAGCAGGATCCCAGCGTTTATGTTAAGGCTGGGGATCCATGGTACTTGCAGATCCTGGACGGTTCCATTGAATATTGTTGGAAGCAGCAACATAGACGACAATGCGCCTAGGAATGAGAAGATTACAGCGGTGTAATCTCTAACCCTCACGTGGATCTTTCCCATCATCGGTGACAGGATTGCGCCCATGAATGGGAATCCCCACGCTAACCAGGCGGAAACGTTGTCCACACATTAGCCTCCTACAATCGTCTTAACGGCGGGAAGGAGAAGGTGTTCAACAATGTCCGGAAAAATTCCAATAATGATCGAGATTGCGGCGAGCACTAGAACTGGGATTATCATCGTCAAGGGAGCTTCCTTAACGTCAACAAGTTCCGTGGGCAACTTACCAAAGAATATCCTCCTTACTGCCCAAAGCGAGTAGCCCGCCGTCAGAGCCGTTGACACAACAGCGAGGAAGGAAAGCGCAATCTTCAACATGGAGTTAGCTTGGAAGGCGCCATTAAAACTTCCAGCGAAGATAAGAAATTCAGAGACAAAGCCAGTGGTGGGTGGTATTCCAGTAATGGTTAGAAATCCTATCAAAGCTGCAGTCGCCGTAATTGGCATTCTAGCGGCTAACCCGCCCATCTTCTGAATACTACGCAATCCCTCTGTTTGAATCATTATCGCTCCAGCGATCATGAAAAGTATGCCTTTCCCGAGTCCATGCGTTACGTACTGGAACATCGCGCCGGAAACTCCTAGGGTCTGGAACGATGCGATGCCAAGTAGAATGTACCCCATCTGGCTGATGCTTGAGTATGCAAGAAGTCGTTTGATGTCGTCCTGCACAAGAGCCATCGCACCACCATAGAACATTGTGGCAACCGCCCAGACAGCAAGGGCGGTGGAGATTTCGAGAAATGTACTGGGCAGAATGGTCATCACAATTCGAACAATTGCATAGCCCCCAATCCCAATCATTGCAGGAGACAATAGCGCACTAATAGGCGTAGGAGCTTCAGCATGCGCATGAGGTAGCCAAATGTGAAGGCCGAAGGCAGCCATCTTCACAAGTAGTCCCGCCACCATCAGTATTACGATAAAGAGTCGAAGCGTCCCAGGCAAAGAAGTAGTAAGGATAGTCTGTAGATCAAAGCCGCCAGCAAAGTATCCCACGGTAAGGATGCCTGCCAGAAACGCTAAAGCGCCTACATGCGTCCACATGAAGTACATGAAGGAAATACGATCGCGGTCTCCTGACCCCCATTTCGCGATTAGAAAGTAGGATGGGATGAGCATAAGTTCAAAGAACAAGTAAAACTCAATCAAGTTTGTCGCAAGTACTGCTCCCATCATTCCAACCGAGTAAAGAAGAAGCAGAGCATAATAGAACCCAAACTGTTTCTTATCCTGGATAGAGTGGGTCATGTATGCCATTGAATATAGCGAGATCAATGTGCAAAGAAGTGCGATCGTGAACAGAATCGGAATGCTGAGTCCGTCAGCATTCAGTCCAAACAACCCAATTGGCGGCCATTGGTAGTATTCAACATATCCACCTAGACTTCCGGCATAGAGCGTCAGGAGAGTTGAGTACCCTAGAGAAGCAAACGCAACCCAACCAGCTTTCTTCCCCCACCGTCTCCCGACCAAGTAACTTACGAAGACGGATACGAAAGGGACTAGAATGATCTGAAGATTCTGGAAATACGTTAACACTCTACCCCTTCAGCTTGTTCAATTTTCTGACATCAATCGTTGAGTTAATTCTGAATGCCACAAGGATTAGCGCCAATCCAACAGCAGCCTCCATGGCAGCGGCTGCGATGGAATAGAAGACCATGATCTGCCCAGACACTGCTGGAGGATTCATGTATCGAGTGAACGCAACGAAATTCAGATTAGCCGCGTTAACAATTATTTCTATAGCAAACAGAATCCGTATCGCACTTCGCTTCATGCTTAGTCCATACACACCAATTCCTAGAAGTACAGCCGAAACGATCAGATAACTGCTAAGAGTGACCAAGTTTACTTCTCCACCTTCGCCAATACCAACGCCCCAAGCAAGGCTGAAGAGATCAGCAGAGCCAAAACGATTAATGGAACCGAGTATTGAGATGTCATTGCAGGCCCCAAATCAGAGACCTGAAGATTTGCGGCCGGCTCAATCGACGGAAGATTCGGACCAGCAAGAGCGGCCACTCCAGCAATTGAGAGAGCAAGCAAGCCTGCAAGCCAAAGACCAATAGAACCTTCGCCTGCTTCAGAATCCTCGATTCCTTCACTCTGCTCGCGACGGACAAGCATTATTGTGAAGAGAATTAGTACGACGATTGCTCCAACATAAATTGCGATTTGAAGCATTGCCAGATATGGAGCG
>CAYWMG010000006.1:0-2696 GCA_964459245.1 uncultured Candidatus Bathyarchaeia archaeon | reverse complement strand
GAATTCTCGTTTCAACCCGCACGCCCCACACTGAACAACGGCGGGTCCCGAGCCCTCGGGAAGTTTCACGCGTATCGACTCCTCGCCACAGACGGGGCATGTGAATACGGTTGGAAGTTTCTTCTTCACAACCTTGATTACTCTTCTCCTCCGTCTGCCCAAGTTCATCCCCTTGAACTGTGAAGAGACAGCTCTTCGACTTATTTCAACGTTCTACCAGACGAGAACCGAGAAATCTTTGCCTCGCCATGGAACTCTCACGCGACGACCGACTAGGAGTCGGACGTCGTCACGGCTATCTAGGGGAGTATAGGAGCGGGACAATTGGAATGCTTAAGTGAATACAAAACTGTATCCGTCTGGGAGTGCTCATGGGAGAACAACCCGACGCCTACTTAGAGGCCCGAAGGTCCATTACCAGGACGGTGAATAACCCAATATCCCAACTCCTGCTGGATCACAGCCACTTGACCCTTGTACAGCTTGAAACTCTCCTAGCTGACTCCATTTCTAATGAGAAAGCGTCTAAAAAGGCGCAAAGACGTCTTTTCAGGCCGTCAGGAAGCGTCGCCAGCCGCGGTTCATATAATCGCACCTTAATTCAAGCGCAGAATAACGTAATTCGTTCAATCTACACGATTTTGCTTGTTGGATACGTTGGGCTCTTCGATACGCCAGGCCTGCAGCCTTTCCTCGAATTGGCCGACAATCTTCAAAGTTATGTGGAGGAACTCAAGGCTCAGCAACCAACCGACACAGCAGACCTGCAACAGTTGGAAACGAGGTTGTGGGACGCGATCTCTGCCCTTGCCCGGCGCCAAAGCTTCAAAGATACGCTTTGAATCAAATTGAAGCGTGATATCACGTGATATTACGTCGGATTCACTTCGTCAGCCCCGAAACCGCCTCACCGGATAATACGATCAGAAGTCGTGAAACGTGTCCATTTAAGAATTTAGAGGAAGAATATAAGGAGAATCCGTGACGTCACCGTGAGCTGTCTTGACGTCACTTAACTATCACGAGGCAATCATCGTGACGTCACAGACCGGGTGTGACATCACGGATGTAGAATAGCTTAAAGCTTCACTCATACCCCACCACACATAGCCTTGGACTTCCTCGCCCTATCAATAGATGCGGCCTCCATCCTATCGCTGTGCGTAGCTGCCATCATAGGCTTCAAGGCGGTTCAGGCATTCCGGCAAAGTAGACAGGCAGTAATCGAGTCCGCATCATTGCTGACCGTAATTGTAGATGCTTTAACTTCAAGGATTCAGCGGTCAGAGTCTGCACTTGCCAATTTACGATCGGACATTGCAAGTGTAGCGCGACATAGCGACAAGTTGGAAACTGAACAGAAGTGGCTCCACACAACATACGAACAAATTCTGCCTCAACTAAAGGATGCGTTATCAAACGACAAGAGGCTGATCTTGGATGTTGAGCAACTTAGGGTGAAAACGAACGAACCACAAGAGATTCGTCCGACTGATGGTTTACCAAGCCGCGAGAACTTTGCGGGTATCCTATCCGAAGGAGATATACTCTCGGCTTTGACCTTGACGGAACGTATGACGCTTGAAATTCTAAGGGTTGAAGGATCAAAAGGCGCGCCTGAACTCGGGAAGCGCTTGAAGAAGTCTAGGGAGCACACTTCCAGACTAATGAAGAAGTTGTACATGGAAGGGTTCGTGAAACGTGAATCAAATCATACTCCCTTCAGGTATAAGCTGAACGATGAGGTACGATCAGCTTTGGAAGCAGCTAGCAATCAGCCTAAGGAGGAACAACCCGCGACGCCTTGAGTCTGTAAAACCAATGCGCCGGGGAGCCTGTCCTTTCTAACGTGCCTCGATCCGCGAGCCGCGACAAGTAAGTTGAGACGGCGCCCAGCGTGAACTCATCTCCCCAAGTCTCCCGATAGGACTGGCAAATCTGACGAGAATCAAAAGCACGCTCGGGAGGCTGCGTATTGATAACATCCATCAATTTACCCATCTTGCTCTCATAGGTGAGTGGCGGCGTGGAGTGTTCACTGGAACCGGCTACGATTTCGGCGTACTCAAGTAATCGAGTAACTTTATCAACGGTGAAGTCTCCTTCGATAGCCAAGCTGTGTTTTGTGCCGGAGCGATCAAAGAACTCCAGTTTGATGCGCTTCCTCATAGCCAAGATAAACTAACTCAACACGTTTTAAGTTAACCTGTTGTGTTGACTTGAAAAATACCGAATTTCATCGGAATTTCCAGCCGTGCAGTGGAAAAAGAGGGGTAATTATGGCGCTCAACAGATGACAACACGTTAATTGTGGCGGGCTATCCTTCAGGTAAATGACCCTAACCCCTTGATTTCAACTGGACAAAACAGAGATAATGAGAGATCCTGCTCTGTATGAGCATGTGTAATTCGAGTGAAAAGTACAATTAAGTTGATACCATCACATTTATGCGAAAAACGCGAATTAACATCGACATATTATTTCTTAACCTAAACTCAAGTGCATATCGACCTAACGTAACTGGACTGGAAACTCACGGGTGAGGGGGTCCTCCGTTGGACACTTCACTTATATTACAACAATTTTCCAAAGTCATAGCGCACATCGTAGCTCACCGCTCCAGTGGATATAGTTGATTTTCTTGTACAACAAGCATTAGGTATGTTTCAAGGTGCCAAACCTGGATTACCACTGG
>CAYWMG010000005.1:0-2247 GCA_964459245.1 uncultured Candidatus Bathyarchaeia archaeon | reverse complement strand
GTTCTCAATCACACTCGCTGGTATTCCAGGGCCCGCATCTCTTATGGTGATTTCCGCGGTGCCGTTCGAATGCTTGCTGGTTATGGTTATCTTTCCACCTTCCGGAAGTGCCTCGATTGCATTCTTAATCAGATTCACAAGGGCCCGTTCTATCATTTCTAAATCTACTCTCACAATCGGTTCGTCCTCCGATAAATCTTCGATTACAACGTTAGCGGGCACCGTTAGCGCAGTAATTGATTCTCGCATAATTGACATTGGCGTAGCTTCTTCCAAGGATAAGCGAATCTCACCTGCGTAGTCTGTGAGGTCTCTTATGATGGACTCCGCATACTGAACTTCGCTCTGAAGGACTTCAAGCAATTCATTTTGTTCTTCTCTGGTTATTGATTCCTCGCTTAAGAGAGAGACTGCCCCCGTGATTCCCTGTAGCGGGTTGCGTAGGTCGTGCCCTACCATGGCGGCCGTTTGTCCGATTGCAGCCAGTCGCTCGGATTGCTGAAGGCGCTGCTCCATTTGCTTCCGTTCCGTGAGATCAACCATGGATACTAGAACCCTTCCTAGTGTCTTCTCGTAGCCCGGAACTACGGTCAGAAGTAAGTTAACGTGCCTTATCTCGCCCGTCAGGGTTTGATTATCAAATTCACTCGTAAACCGTGTTTTGCCCTCACCGAGGGCGACGAGTTCCTCTCTAAACCGAAATGTGCTTTCTGATTCACTGGTCAGAATCTTGCTTAATTCGCCGAGCAGTTCGTCCGCTGATTTCGCGCCATACAGTTCGAGTGTTGCCTCATTTATGTTGAGAATCTTCGCCATGCGGCCACATTTGTCGATGTCCTCAGGATGCTCAGTCAAGTAACCACGCAGATCCTTTATTCCTCTCACTCGCAATTCATCGAAGTATCTCTTCACCTTGGAGAAGTCTACCTCCCAAAGCGGGACTGGTGAAGCTTGAAACAGTTCACGATACCTGCGTTGGCTTTCTCGTGATGCGTTCTCCGCAAGTTTGCGGTCTGTAACGTCAACAGCAAGAACGAAGACTCCCCTGGCTTTGCCGTTTGGTCCGATGTCCGGAATGTACATTGCTCTGACATACCTCGTTCCCAAAGATCGATGAGGTAACGCATAATCGTAAGATTGCCTCTCACCCGACAGTGCGAGGTTTAGGTGGGCGAGGGCTCGCTGATATGTCACCTCACCCAACACACCCTTAACATGCCGCCCAACGATCTCAGCTGGGGCTCTACCAAACCATTCTTCATACGATTTATTGACAAATTTGTACCTTAAATCTGGATCAACATAGCTGATAAATGCTGGCAAGGAATCTGTAATGAGCGTGAGACGAGCCACGCTTTCAGCCAGTTCCCCCGTTCTTTGATCAACCAACTGTTGCAAACGTTTTCGTTCGCTTAAGACGTTCTCTTGCATTCGTTTTTGCTGGGAGATGTCTCGCGCAATGGTTGCAGCACCGATTATTCTGCCAGTTGAGTCTTTGACTGGCGAGACACTCAGAGACACGTCTATGACAGTGCCATCTTTTCGCTGGCGTTGAGTTTCGTAGTGCCGAACATTTACTCCCTCTCTGACCTGTTCAAGCATTCGTTTTACGTCATCTCGCTTACCGGCCGGGATCAAGATAGAAACTGGTTTACCTCGCACTTCGTCGACGGAGTATCCGTACAGTCTCTCTGCCGCAGCGTTCCAGCTGGTTATGATACCGTCCAATGTTTTGCCAATTATTGCATCCTCTGATGAATTAACTATGGCCGCTAAACGTGCGGTCGTTTCCCCTAAGTTCTGCCTTGCTAACAATGTGTTCTTGCAGCGACGGTTGTTCTTCCTTTGGTCGATTGCGCTTTGTGTAATCCTTCGCTTTCTTTGATGAGTTGTCTGATTATGTTTTAGGGCCAAATGCCCACCTGATGACTAACAAGTCACTATGAGACCAGTCGCTCAAATATTCTTTGTACAAATTCCATTAGTTGCTGGAGTGATTAGTTGTGGCGAGTTTAGTTGTTGTCGACACTAACAACTCGATTGACTCGCCTGCATCTTCCAAGTCATTAAGACTTCTCGATAGCCTATATACTTCTTCACGACCTTGAGGCTCTCCGCCATATTCCTGAACATTTTCCGCATTTGTTGATCGTTACGTGAATTCCCTAGCTTTGGCAGTGGAATATGCCAACTTCGTTGATGGAGCACATAAAGTGGTTTTCTATGAGTCTAAGATGGTTGCTTTTG
>CAYWMG010000004.1:0-2419 GCA_964459245.1 uncultured Candidatus Bathyarchaeia archaeon | reverse complement strand
ATCAAGAGCGACGCATCTTTCTCTCCAGAACCTAACCTCACTGCGATTTGATTCTTCGGCATATCCAGTATGTTATGAACACCAATGCTCACTAGCTCCGGCCGGATAACCTCTTGGACGTAATGAACCAGTTTGGGGTCGTCAGGCTCCATTAACGTTTGGGCACCCAACGGTACGGTGCAGTCGACCTTCAACAATTTGACAAGCGTTCTAACTAAATATTCACGATCAAGATACTTCTCGAACTCGTATTCCGCCAATTTAGTAACCTCCTGAAAGCACGTTTAACGTGAACATTTATTCTTCTACGTCTGCTCTAATCATTCCATTTGGGCCTTCATCGTGACGCTGATTTGATTATATTTAACGCTGCATCCCTTAACCGATTTGCTGTCTGTGACTGAGAGTCCTTAAGCAGGTCAACCTCTTTCTGATGGCTCGAGATTCGCTCATTCCGATCAAGGATCATTCGTTTGACTTCTTCGGGCGCCGGCCCACCTCGGGTCTTTCGCTTCGCCACATTATCATCAGGGGTGAGTGCTGACTTGATCTGTGCCTCAGCGAGGTTCAATGGTTTGCCCGTAATTATGATGGCAGCTTCGTCCACAAGTTTGCCCGTAATCGCGTCTGGCGGAATATTCCTCTGCGTCGAAATCTTAGTCAGCGTTCCAACAATCTTGTGCGCCGTCCTAAAAGATAGGTGACCTTCTCGAACTATCGTGTCAGCCAGCTCTGTTGCTGTAGAGAACCCGAGCTTCAGCTTCTCACGCATCGAGTCGGGGAGAGACTTCATAGTGGACACGATTCCAGCCAAAAGTTTGAGCATAATCGTGGTTTCATCAAATGCCTGCCTCAACGCGACATCGCTCTCGGGATAATCGGAATTGTAGCCTGACGCGAGGCTTTTCAAGACGGTTAACGAAGACATCAATGAGCCGAACACTACCCCGGCTTTACCACGGCAATGTTCGAGTGCTTGCGGATTCTTCTTCTGTGGCATTATGCTACTGCTTTCACAATACTCCTCAGCCAACTCCACGAACTTGAATTCGAAAGTGCTCCATATCATCAATTCTTCGCACATGCGGCTTAGGTCGCACGCGATCATGGCAAGCGCGGAGATTGAGTCAACAATGTAATCCCGCGTTGAAACTGCATCGAGGGAGTTCTCAATCATCCCTTGAAATCCAAGCAATTCCGTTGTGATCGTTCGGTCGATTGGAAAACCCGTCCCAGCCAAGGCGGCTGCGCCGAGAGGATTGAGGTTCGTCAACTCGTATGCGTGCTTCAGGCAGAAGAGCCTGCGTTCTAGCGCGTCAACGTATGAGACTGCCCAGTGTGCGAGAGTTATGGGCTGCGCCTGCTGCGAGTGCGTATACCCAGGCATGACTGCTTCAACATTTTCTCGGGCAAGCTTGATCAAGGCTGTTTGCATTCCCAAGACGTTACTCATTACCTCTACCAACCGTGCTCTTGCCCAAAGTCGCACCTCTGCCGTATGCAGATCATTTCGGCTCCTTCCTGTGTGCATCTTGCCTCCGATCGATTCCCCAACTCTTTTGACGAGATAGTTTTCCACGTTGAAGTAGAGGTCAAGCGTCTGGTCGAGTGGCTCAATCAGTTTCAAACCGTCCCTGTCCAGATCCAATAGTACGGTTAGAATTTGTGCCGCTTCATCTGTTTTGAGTATGCCCTGCTTTGCAAGCATTATAACGTGAGCCAAGTTCAGCTTGATAAGAGGATCATAGTATTGCGCACGTTCTCTAGCTAAGGAAGGTATCTCCAAATATTGAATAACATCTTTCGAAGGGCCCTTCTCGAATCTTGCGAGCCACTCTCGTCGTTCGCTGGACATCAAAATACACCTAAGGATCTATAGTCAAAAGAGTGTGTTTGGCGTCAGGTTAGTTAAGTCTCTCTCCTGAATTTCCAGAAGAAGAACTTACCTGGTAAGTTCCACTTGGTTCCAATCACTCGTCCGGTCGGTCGAGACAAGTTTCAGGCAGTTTCATCCCCGTTAGGTGTTTCAACCTGTTCGAGGTCGAGTTTTGCTGTTTCTGGGCCTTTGTAAACTGCTATGATGGATATTATGCATCCTACGATACTTAGGATTCCCACCGTGAACCAGAAGTTCGTTCTCGTCTCGATAGGCGTGAAGAGGGTGTGAATTGCGGGGATTGCTAAGAGAACAAACCCGGAGATCAAACTATTCCCAAGGGCGTATGATAGTCCGGCTCCTGATGCTCTATGGCCCGTGCCGAATCGCTCGTTCACGTATGCTGGCAATGTGCCCCATGACAGACACAATAATGCACCTAGGAAGAACCCGAGCGAGTATACTACTGTAATGTTATTGATCGCCGCAAAGTTAACCAGGCTAAATAAGAGCGGTGTTCCGAGGACTGCGCTTAGGCTTAGG
>CAYWMG010000003.1:0-2693 GCA_964459245.1 uncultured Candidatus Bathyarchaeia archaeon | reverse complement strand
CTCATAAAGGCCTTGGCCGCCGCCATCATGTCTTTTTTCTCTTCCATGCACATACCCCTGATCGGCTCTCGAGTCCAGGTCACCGAGTCACTGGTTCTTAAGTACTGGCGACTAGTGACTCTCGACTTCTTTCAGAGATTTTCAGTCTGCTTTATGGTGTGAGGGAGTAAAATGGTGCGGGGGAGGGGATTCGAACCCCTGAATCCCTGCGGAACAGGAGCCTCAGTCCTGCGCCTTTGACCTGGCTTGGCTTTGGGGAGAATTATACAATCTTACCCCCGCTAGCCCAGGCCGCGCATGCCAATTTCTGAGGTATCGGAAAGCACGAGAGTAGAGAGTTAAAAGAGTCTCGGGAGTAGTCTGCTTTCACACTCTAAGGCTGAAGTTTTTACGAGTTAAATTCTTCACAAGCTGTTCAATTTCGCAGGTTTCAATCAATCGATCCATGCCAATTTCAGGAAACTGGACCCTCCTCAACCAACCCTTCAGTTAGGCCTACCTTCAACTTAGCACGATCCCGGTCCAAGGAAGCCTACTAAGCCACATGGGATAGTTCATCGGCCATTCAAAATTGACACAACCACGTAACCCAAAAGCCATAAAGGCAAACCAAGCTTCAAGCAATGACCAATGTAGGGCGGGGAAGGGAACATAATAGTTGAAGTTTGTATACGGAAAGAAACAGAAGGCTGACAGTGTTGATCTGGATAAGCTATTCAAGGACTTGCAAGGTGTTCTGCAGAAGCACCCGTTAGTACCCGCCGCGAATATTGATGCCATTGTCGCTGAATGGATTAACGACCTTCTCTTCGTGGCAGGCAAGATCACAGAGGAGGAATTACAAGAAGCAATGAAGACTTTCGAGAGTAAAGGAGTAGCAGTTGAAGCTGCGGTCGATGATGAGGAAGATGATGACGATGAAGACGAAGACGATGATGACTCGTAATCTTAGATAATTCAATTTGAGCAAAGTATTTTAGAGTTCAAACCACACTGCCCTGAAGTAACTGTAGGAAATGGTGGCGTAATTGGGTCATAGGAAAGTTCATTCTCCAAAACGCGGTTCACTCGCATTCCTGCCTAGAGGCCGTGCATCCCATTGGGTAGGCCGAATCAGGTACTGGCCTGAAATAAACGAAGGACCTAGACTGTTGGCGTTCGCCGGCTTCAAAGCTGGAATGACCTACGCCATCGCCATCGATAATCGTCAAGGATCATTAACCTTCGGAAAAGAGGTCGTGGTCCCGATGACAATTCTAGAATCACCACCCATGCTCGCATGCGCAATCAGAGCCTACACGAAGAACTACGAGGGATTACACACATTCTCAGAAGCATGGATAGAGAAACCACCCAAAGACTTTGAAAGAATAATCTCCGTACCAGAGAAGTTCTCCACAGAGCAGGGTATGAAGAAGATTGAATCAAACTTGGAGAAGATAGTTCACCTACGAATGTTAATGGCTACCCAACCCAGACTTGCCAAACGAGGAAAGAAAGCTCCAGACCTAGTTGAAGTAAAACTTGGCGGCGGCACAATCAAAGACCAATTCGAATACGCGAAAAAACTGCTCGGCTCAGAAGTGAAAATCTCCGACTTCACCAAAGAAGGACAAACACTTGACACCATCGGCATAACCAAAGGTAAAGGAATTCAAGGCCCCGTAAAACGATGGGGTATCCGCCGAAAATGGCACAAAGCGAACAAGACAGTTCGAGAAGTTGGATCAATAGGCGGATGGACACCCCACTACGTCATGTACTCAGTTCCCAGAGCAGGCCAGATGGGATTCCACCAACGCACTGAATACAACAAGCTCGTCATCAAAGTCGGCAACAACGGAAGCGAAGTCACCCCCAAAGGAGGCTTCATTCGCTACGGCCAAATCAGTTCGGATTACATCATGCTAAAGGGCAGCGTACCAGGAACAACCAACAGACTCATCATGATGAGAATCGCCTCCCGACCATCTCTAGAAGAGAAACAAGTACCCAAGCTGGAGTACGTTAGCACAACATCACACCAGGGCGACTAAGCGACCCGTAGACCGGAACTAACGAACGCTTCGGCTCAACGGCTAACTACTATGGCCACATTACTTCATGAACCGATTTCCACCATTAGCAAAGATAACTTCTAGACCAGTTGACAATTGGACTATAGTATCGGTAACGAACTACAGTAACTCCGCAGAACTATGCTCGGAGTAGGTACCGATGCTAGTGACGGTTTAGACGTGTCGTGTGGATTCTTTTCCTTTGGGCGGCTGAGACGTTCCTGAATTGTTAGGTGCATTAGCGCGGGGCGTACCACAGGATACGCAATAATTGTTTGAAGGTCGAAATGGTCTACCGCATCGAGAGCAGAATTCTGTTCCATTCGATCCATGTTTTCTTTGTGTTATGGAGTAGAGTCCTGCTCCAGCGATTAGTAATATTGCAACCAGGACTGCGGCTATGGTTACGTAGAGCAACGTCGCGTCAGTTCTCCATATTGCGGTCACAGTCTTCGCTCCATCCATCATAACCTGCGTCGATTGGCTAGGTGACTGCACACCACTGCCCTGCCAACCGTTGAATACCACGCTAACCCCATAACTAGGACTTGAAGGGGTTGAGACGCTGATCGGCGCATACGAGCCAGCATCATACCAACCCGAGCCGGACGGAACACCCTGATCACTCGCCACGGT
>CAYWMG010000002.1:0-1858 GCA_964459245.1 uncultured Candidatus Bathyarchaeia archaeon | reverse complement strand
CAGGTTGTGTAGTTCTGCAGCCCCTACCAATTTCTTAGTGACAAGAATGCCTCCGACCTCATATGGATCAGAGACCATTATGTCGGCTACGCCCAATCTAACGACTTCTGCAATTAGTGGGCAATGCGTCGAGACTGGTACGTCGATCCGACTTCTAACTCTGGCACATGCCTCTAGTTCTCTGCACGGTTCTTCAACGTTGCACAAGTCGTAAGCGTTCATCTTCTTTATCACTTTGATTGCGGTTTCAGGCGACCAAGCAGCATTGGGATCAACGCCAAGCTCTATTTCTGGTCCTACTGTGCTTCTTATTGCTTCAACTGTCTTGATGTCGAAGTCTGGAGGGAATACTCCGACCTTGCCTTCCAATCTCGTGAAGCCATAAGCTCGAATGGTTTCTTCACAGAGCTTCGCTATGGATTCAGGAGTAGACTCACCTGCAACTTGGCCGATTTCGTATCTCGGGTACCAATAGCCTGAGAAGGAAACTTTCTCTCTGAAGAGACCTCCGATCAGGTCGTATACGGGCTTATCAACGGCCTTTCCGATCATATCCCAGAGCGCAATCTCAATTCCCGCGAAAGCGCGCATGTTTCTTGTGAAGAAGGGCTGATAGCGATCATATAGGGCGCATTGAACGAGTAACTTTTCAATGTCAAAGGGATTAGAACCCACTAGTATGGGTTTGAGATGAGTGTCGATTACGTTCTTGGGTGCCGCACTCTCCGTTTCCCCTATTCCGATTATCCCATCATCTGAGATAATCTTGATAACGGTACGAGTTGTTCCAGTAACAACGCCCTTAGACCACCTAACTGACTCTTTGAATGGAACTGTGACGACGGTTGTTTCGATGTTCTGTATTTTCACCGTAGAAAGCCTAGGTCGCTTACCAATCAACGAGATTTAAGAAGTATAGTTGTTATAAGCACTCTTACAGAAAACGTCGATCTAATGACGAATCCTGGACGAATTGAACAACTCCAATTTTTGCCGCGATGGAAGAAAATGGAAAGGTGCGGACGTCAGCGATAATGACTTTGCTTCGACTATAGTTGACCAAAAGCCCAATGGCTACGTCAGTTCACTATTTATGACGTTGTTGTTTGTCAATGATTATGCCATGAAGTCCGATTTAGAAGTCGCGCGGGATGACAACATCAGATGATGGCTCTTTGCACAAGACTCATTGCAGCTATTTACGGCAGGTTCTTTTTGGGACTCACTTTCGTAGGGCGCGCGTCATCAGCTCCGAAGGACGGCTATGTCGCCGCCCTTCATTACCATCCTGATCTTCTTTAGGTCTTGCAGGATTCTTATGTCCTGAAGTGGATCTCCCTCTACCGTGATGATGTCTGCGAGCTTTCCAACTTCAATCGTTCCTATCGCGTCAAGTCCGACCGTTTCTGCACCTGTTTTCGTGGAAGCGACGATTGCTTCCATTGTGGTGAACCCTGCCTCCACCATCAGTTCGAGTTCACGAGCGTTTTCACCATGTCTACAGATTCCCATGAAAGCATCACTGCCCATAGTGATTTTGACACCGGCTTCGTGAGCTCTCCTGAAGCTTGCCAGGTGAGCTTCTGCTGCTTCTTTCCCTTTTCTTACTGCCTCAGGAAGCGTGCCCGCTTCGATGCCCTCAGTTACTATGTTATGCATTACTACTAAGGTTGGCACGAGGATTATGTCTTTCTGCTTCATCATTTGGCAGGCTTCATCGTCCAGATACATTCCATGTTCTATCGTGTCGACGCCTCCCCTAATCGCGTTCTTGATCCCCGCAATTCCTTCAGCGTGTGCCGCTACCTTCTTTCGTACTGCATGCGCTTCATCGACTACGGCTCTTATCTCCTCAACT
>CAYWMG010000001.1:0-2184 GCA_964459245.1 uncultured Candidatus Bathyarchaeia archaeon | reverse complement strand
GAGACCCTGTTCTTCCGACTGCGCCCCCACACGAATACCTTAGTATCGTCGCTCCTCCACATGATTCGACGACGCTGCACCCTCTGCTCTCCTTTCAGCTCCATTTTCAAAAGCGCTTCATAACGCGGTCTATCTATTGGGTCGAGAAGAACTGAAGGTACCACTACTACCAGCTTTCGAAGAAGAATCATCGAGCGCTCACTGCCATTCTGGATGATCTTTCATGATCTTCTCGTATGCTTTTTGAATTGCATCGAATATATGAGCCGAGTTTTGATTCCTACTCATATCTGGATGATAGATGACTGCAAGCTTGCGTCTCGCTTTCTTCACCTCGTTGAAGTTGGCTGTGGGTGAAACTCCGAGTAGGGCATAAGCGTCCAAGTCGTCGATCGATTCCGTGCTAAGCTCTTTCAGGCGTTGCTCGGCGCTTCTTGCACGCTCCTCCGCCTCTTTAACTCGATATTGCATTTCCATTTCCTTATCCATTAGAGCAGCTTCGTCATCGCCCCACTCCAACTCACGGAATGCATTCTCCATGTTATCACGATAGGTGGGATCGTTCGGGTCAAGGCGGGTTGCGATATAGAACTCCTTAGCGGCCGCAGCAAGTTCTCCGAGCTGAACCAACGTCGCTCCCTTATTGCTATGGTAACCAGGGTGATTGGGGTCGAGTGCGATTGCAGCATCGAACTCCTTTATGGCCTGATTGAACCTCCTCAATCTACTGAGGTCAATTCCCTTGTTTGAATGGTAGCTCGCAGCATTGGGGTCAAACCTGATCGCAACGTCACACTCCTTGATAGCCTCCTCGAATCTCTCCAAGATTTCGAAGACAGTTGCCTTGAGGCCGTGATACGCAGGTTCAGTGGGATCGAGACGCGATGCGATACCATACTCCCTCAGAGCCTCATCAAACTCCTTCAACGCATAGAGGGCGTTGCCCTTGTTAGAGTGGTAAACAGGCTCATCGGCCCGAAGCTTGACTGCCGAATCATATTCCTTGAGCGCTTCTCGAAACTCACCTCGGTCATAGAATTCGCTCCCCTTCTCATTGTGATAATCCGACGGGCAGTATTGCGCCCCTTCGTCAATCTTCATGCCGCAATCAAAGCAGTACGGCATCCACAACCACCCTTGATGAAAATGTTCGCTAACAAGTATTAAGGCTGTGAGCTTGCACAAAACACAGGAGTCTAGGTTGTCAAATCAAAACCAAGATGTGCGCATGACCAACTACAAGAAGGAGTTGGTTAACAGATATTGGGAATATCAAAGAGAATTCTTTCCTGCGACCGCACAATACTTCGAACCGACGCACACGTCCCCAGTATTTCACTCAGACATGGCGCACCACAACATCATCGTAAGACCGGGATCGACCGAAAAGGAACGCGCTGCACTGTTTGGCCTGTTACCAGAAAGGAAGAGGCACAAGTGGTTCCGCAGCATGAACAGTTCACAAGCACTCGCTCAGAGTGTTTTGGGCAACATGGCAGTCCATGACCAGTTACACCACTTATCTGAGATTACGGATGATTCGGGCGAACCTCTTATGGGCGAAGCTCAGGTCTCTACCGCCAACTTTGCCATGGAGCAACAAATCACCTACCTCGGAGAGCCACGTAGCACTAGTCTCGACGGATTCATTTCTGGAAGATACCGGGTAGCCATAGAATGCAAGTTCACGGAGTCAGAGGTGGGCTCGTGTTCCCGCCCAAGATTGAATCCCGCCGAGTCGAATTATGAGACCGAATTCTGCGACGGAAACTTCAGCAAACAAAGAGGGAGAATTGAAAGGTGCTCGCTCACGGAAATTGGGGTTTTGTACTGGAAGTATGTCCCTGAGTTGTTCAATTGGGAGAATACCAACGACCTCAACCCATGCCCTTTGAACAGGAACTACCAACTAGTGCGCAACATCTTAGCCGCCTGCGTCCGACCCAATGGCATCGCCTCGTCAGCGAACGGACATGCGGTACTAATCTACGATGAACATAACCCCTCGTTTCAAGAAGGCGGAAATGGTTTCAAATCCTTCACCGAAACGCGGGAAGCCTTGAAGAATCCAAGCCTGCTCAGAAAATGTAGCTGGCAACGCATCACTAATCATCTCAGGAGCAACCATATTCTTCCTTGGCTGACAGACCAATTGAAACAAAAGTATGGACTCTAGCAATCAAC